>NZ_JBEZXZ010000004.1:0-114807 GCF_040638275.1 Actinoplanes sp. NPDC026623
TGCGCCCCGCCACGGGCGCGGCGCAGGACACCGCGGACTACGTCGTCATCGCCGGCGCGGCCGGCCTGCGCTGGGACGACCTCGACCCGCAGCGCACGCCCGCCCTGTGGGCCGAGGCGACCCGCGGCTCGATCGGCTGGCTCTCGGTGCGCTCGGCGCACCACACGACCTGCCCCTCGGACGGCTGGCTCACTCTCGGCGCCGGAAACCACGCGATCTGGAAGGACGACGACGTCGACGGGAAGTGCCCGCCGGCGACGCCCGCCCTGGAGCAACCGGACGGCATCGGCGCGAACCTGTCGCAGCTCAGCGGCGTGGTGCGCGAAAACCAGGACAAGCAGCCGTACGGCGCGGTGCCGGGCGCGCTGGCCGAGTCGCTGCGGTGCACGGTCGCGGTCGGGCCGGGCGCGGCGATCGCGGCGGCACGCCCGTTCGGCCGCGTCGACCGCTACGCGGAGACGCTGCCGGACGACCCGCGGGTCCTGCTGTCGCAGTGCGTGCTCAGCGTGGTCGACCTCGGCACCATCACCGGCACCGGGGCGGCGCGGCAGTCGCTGGTCGCGCAGGCCGACGCGACGCTGGCCCGGGTGGTCGCCGCCCGTCCCGAGCGTTCGGTGGTGATGGTCGCGGGGGTCTCGGACACCGACACCACCTCGCGGCTGCACGTGGCGATCGCCGAGGGGCCGGGCTGGCAGGGCGGCTGGCTGACCTCCGCCGGCACCGGCCGCGACGGCTACCTGCAGCTCGTCGACCTCGCGCCGACCGTGCTCACCTCGCTCGGCCGCCCGGCGCCGGAGGGGCTGTTCAGCGGGCACAGCGCGTTCCGGGCGCCCGGGCGTCCCGCGGATCCGGCGGACGCGGTGCTCGGCGTGCACAACGCGGACCGGCGCGCGGGCGCCCAGCTCGGCATCGCCGGAATGTTCTTCACCGGGCTGGCCATCGTGCAGCTGGCGGTGTTCCTGCTGGTCGTGCCGTTGATGATCCGGGCGCGCCGGCATGCCGGGCCGACCGGCCCGGCGGCCGCGCCGAGGTGGCGGGTGCTCAGCGTCGAGGTGCTGCTGATCGCCGCGGCCCTGGCCATCCCCGCCGCGCTGATCGCCGACGCGTCGCCGTGGTGGCGCGCGCCCCGGGCCGGGCTGGTCTTCGCCCTGCTGACGTTCCTTCTGGTCGCGGCCGGCACCGCCGCCGTGCGGTTCGGGCCGCGCTACCCGCGCACCCTGTGGCCGATGGGGCTGGTCTCGGCCGCCTGCGCGGCGGTGGTCGGCTTCGACCTGCTGACCGGCGCGCAACTGCAGCTCAACGGCGTCGCCGGCTACTCGGCGATCGAGGGCGCCCGCTACTCGGGCGTGGGCAGCGTCGGCCTCGGCGTCTTCGTCGCCGGCATCCTGGCCGTCGCGGGCTGCCTGGCCCAGCAGGTACGCCGCCCGTGGCGTCCCGTCGTGGTCGTGGTGATCGGCGGCTTCGGCGTCGTCATGGTCGGCAGCCCGTACCTGGGCGCGGACCCGGTCGGTGCGATCGCGGTGACCGCCGGGGTGTGCGTGGCCGCCGCGATCAGCACGGGTGGCTGGCTGACGTTCCCGCGCTTCGCCTGGGCGGCCCTCGCCGGGCTGGCCGTGACGATCGGCTTCGCCGCGCTGGATCTGCGCCGGCCCGAGCAGGAGCAGGGCAGCCTGGGCCGGGCGTTGACCGCGCTCGGCGACGGCACCGCGGGCCCGGCGATCCAGCGCGCGGCGACCTCCAACGCACACGCCCTGGACAGCCCGCTGACGCTGCTGGCGCTCGTCGGCATCCTGATGCTCACCTTCTGCCGTTTCTCGCCCTGGGGCGGTCTCAACCGGGTCTTCGGCCTGCACCCGGCGCTGCGCGCGGCGGTGGCCGGCACGGCGGTGGCGACGTTGATCGCCGGGGTGCTCGGCGGCGCGGCGTTCGCCGTCGCGGGCGCCGCGGGGGCGGTGTTCGTTCCGCTGGCGGTGCTGACGACGCTGCGGGTGCTGGAGCACGCGGCGGACCGCACCCGGCCCGAGGGCGGGACCGACGGTCCCGGCGGCCCGGGCCTGTCCATGCGGCCGCTGCCCGGGCGGCGGGGCCGGCGGTCGCCCGATTCGGCGGACAAATCCGACTCGGAGGGCGTGACCGTCCCGGGCGCCTGACGTCGACACGCGTAGCGAGCAGCCCGGACGTTCGCCCGGCGGGGATGGTGTTACCGTGGAATCCCGTGGATGGCGCGATCAACACAATGAGTTGAGCGCCGGTCTGCACGATCGCATCTGACCGACCACGGGAGCAGGCCTTGGCAGCAACAGTTCGCGAGACCCGGCACATCTTCGTCACCGGGGGCGTCGCCTCCTCGCTGGGCAAGGGCCTCACCGCCTCCAGCCTCGGCAATCTGCTGACCGCGCGCGGACTGCGGGTGGTCATGCAGAAGCTGGACCCCTACCTCAACGTCGACCCGGGCACGATGAATCCGTTCCAGCACGGCGAGGTCTTCGTTACCGAGGACGGCGCGGAGACCGACCTGGACGTCGGACACTACGAGCGCTTCCTGGACCGTGACCTGTCCGGCAAGGCGAACGTCACCACCGGCCAGGTCTACTCGGCGGTCATCGCCCGGGAGCGGCGCGGCGAGTATCTCGGCGACACCGTGCAGGTCATCCCGCACATCACGAACGAGATCAAGAGCCGGATCTTCGCGATGGCCGACGCGGACGAGAACGGCCTGGTCCCGGACGTGGTGATCACCGAGGTCGGCGGCACCGTCGGCGACATGGAGTCGCTGCCGTTCCTGGAGGCGATCCGCCAGGTCCGCCACGCGGTCGGCCGGGACCACGTCTTCTACCTGCACGTCTCGCTGGTGCCGTACCTCGCGCCGTCGGGTGAGCTGAAGACCAAGCCGACCCAGCACTCGGTGGCCGCGCTGCGCAACATCGGTATCCAGCCGGACGCCCTGATCTGCCGCAGCGACCGCGAGATCCCCGAGAAGATGAAGCACAAGCTGGCGCTCTACTGCGACGTGGACGTCGAGGCGGTCATCGCCTGCCCGGACGCGCCCAGCATCTACGACATCCCGAAGGTGCTGCACGACGAGGGCCTGGACGCGTACGTGGTGCGGCGCCTCGGCCTGTCGTTCCGCGACGTGAACTGGCACACCTGGAACGACCTGCTGGAGCGGGTGCACCACCCCAAGCGCACGATCACCATCGCGCTGGTCGGCAAGTACGTCGACCTGCCGGACGCGTACCTGTCGGTCAGCGAGGCGATCCGGGCGGCCGGGTTCGGCAACACCGTGAAGATCCAGATCCGCTGGGTGCCGAGCGACGACTGCGCGACCCTGTCCGGCGCCGCGAACGCCCTGAAGGGCGTCGACGGCATCGTCATCCCCGGCGGCTTCGGCGTCCGCGGCATCGAGGGCAAGGTCAACACTTCCCGGTACGCCCGGGAGAACGGCATCCCGATCCTCGGCCTCTGCCTCGGCCTGCAGTGCATGACCATCGACGCGGCGCGCAACCTGGCCGGCCTGGCGGGCGCCAACTCGCTGGAGTTCGACGAGACCGCCGCCTACCCGGTGATCTCCACGATGGCCGACCAGGAGGACATCGTCGCGGGCAAGGGCGACATGGGCGGCACGATGCGCCTGGGCGCCTACCCGGCGGTGCTGCGCGCCGGTTCGATCGTCGCTGAGGTCTACGGCGCGACGGAGATCTCCGAGCGGCACCGGCACCGCTACGAGGTGAACAACGACTACCGCGACAAGCTGGCCAAGTCCGGCCTGATCTTCTCCGGCACCTCGCCCGACGGCCGGCTGGTCGAGTTCATCGAGCTGGACCGCGAGACCCACCCGTACTTCGTGGCCACCCAGGCGCACCCGGAGCTCAAGAGCCGCCCGACCCGCCCGCACCCGCTCTTCGACGGCCTGGTCAGGGCCGCCGTCGCGTACGCGGCCGCGGACGAGCTGCCGGTCGAGGTGGCCGAGCCGAACCACGCGGCCAAGGCGGCGGTCGCCGCGTCATGACGAGCTTCTCCCACGAGACCGTCTCGCGTACGCAGCGCTACGCCGGGCCGATCTTCACGGTCCACACCGACGAGGTGACGATGCCGGGCGGGGGCACCGCCCGGCGCGACGTCGTGACCAACAAGAACGCCGTGGTGGTCGTCGCCCTGGACGACGTCGGCCGGGTCGCGCTGATCCGGCAGTACCGGCACCCGCTCGGCCGCAAGATCTGGGAGCTGCCCGCGGGCCTGCGCGACGTGGACGGCGAGGACCTGGTCCTCGCCGCCGCCCGTGAGCTGGCCGAGGAGGTCGACCTCGTCGCGGCCCGCTACGACCTGCTCATCGACCTGCACACCTCGCCCGGGTTCAGCGCCGAGACGGTCCGGATCTTCCTGGCCCGGGAGCTGTCGGCGGTGCCGTCCGGTGAGCTGCACGAGCGCCACGACGAGGAGGCCGACATCGAGCTCGTCTGGTGCGACCTCGACGAGGCCGTCGCCATGGTGCTGCGCGGCGAGATCACCAACGCGGCCGCGGCCGGCGGGCTGCTCGCCGCCGCCCGGGCCCGCGACGACGGCTGGGCGACCCTGCGCCCGGCCGGCACCCCGCCGATCTGAGCGACGACCGGTACGCCCGGACCCCGGGCGTGCCGGTCCGGCCGGCCGTCCGGGTGTTCTGGACCACACTGCCGACAGCGGCCCTCTTCTTGATCTTCGGGCGGCGCATCGGCAGTATCTTCCACTTGGTGGGACGGTATTCTGCTAAGCAGCCCGTCTCGGGTATGAGCCATCGACGTCTCTCCCGGAAAGGACGGTGTCGACTGTGAAGGTCGGCATTCCTAGCGAAGTCAAGAACAACGAGTTCCGAGTCGCGATCACCCCCGCGGGGGTCTTCGAGCTGAACCGGGCCGGCCACGAGGTCTTCGTGCAGGCCGGCGCGGGTGCCGGCTCCTCGATCACGGACGCGGACTTCGCCGCCGCGGGCGCCGTGATCCTCGAGGGCCCCGACGCCGTCTGGGCCGCCGGCGACCTGATCCTCAAGGTCAAGGAGCCGATCGCCGAGGAGTACGGCCGGATGCGTGAGGGCCAGGTGCTCTTCACCTACCTGCACCTCGCGGCGTCGAAGGAGTGCACCGACGCGCTCATCGACCGCAAGGTTACCGGCATCGCCTACGAGACCGTCGAGCTGCCCGACCGCAGCCTGCCGCTGCTCGCCCCGATGTCCGAGGTCGCCGGGCGGCTCGCGCCGCAGGTGGGCTCCTACCATCTGATGCGCTCCGGCGGCGGCCGCGGCGTGCTCATGGGCGGCGTCCCCGGCGTCTACCAGGCCAAGGTCGTCGTCATCGGCGCCGGCGTCTCGGGCATGAACGCGGCGGCGATCGCGCTCGGCATGCAGGCCGAGGTGCTGGTGCTGGACAAGAACATCGCCCGGCTCCGCGCGGCCGACGCCGACTACCGCGGGCACCTGCAGACGATCGCGTCGAACGCGTACGAGATCGAGAAGGCCGTCATCGACGCCGACCTGGTGATCGGCGCGGTTCTGGTGCCCGGCGCGAAGGCGCCGAACCTGATCTCCAACGACCTCGTCTCGCGGATGAAGCCGGGCAGCGTGCTCGTCGACATCGCCATCGACCAGGGTGGCTGCTTCGAGGACTCGCGGCCGACCACGCACGCGGACCCGGTCTACCGGGTGCACGAGTCGATGTTCTACTGCGTCGCGAACATGCCCGGCGCGGTGCCGCACACCAGCACGTACGCCCTGACCAACGTAACCCTGCCGTACGCGCTGGAGCTGGCGAACCGGGGCTGGCGCGACGCGGTCACGGCCGACCCGGCGCTGGCCCTGGGCCTCAACACCCACGCCGGGCACGTCACCTACGGCCCGGTCGCCGAGGCGCACGGCATGCGGGCCTACACCCTGGCCGAGGTGCTCGGCTGAGTCCACCAGCGGTCAGTTCACCGGCGTTGCGGCGGGCCGTGCGGACCTACCTCGACCACCTCACGGTGGAGCGCGGCCTGTCCCACAACACGCTTGCCTCGTACCGGCGCGACCTGGACCGTTACCTGGAGACCCTGGCCGAGGCCGGCGTCGGCGATCTCGCCGCGGTCACCGAGGCCGAGGTCGCCGGACACCTCGCGCGCCTGCGCGAGGGCGGCCCCGGGCATCCCGCGCTGTCGGCCGCGTCGGCGGCGCGGGCGGTGAGCGCCGTCCGCGGCCTGCACCGGTTCGCGGCCCGCGAGGGCCTCGTGGCGCACGACGTGAGCCGCGAGGTGAAACCGCCGGCGCCGCCGAAGCGGCTGCCGAAGGCGCTCGACGTCGACCAGGTCGCCCGGCTGCTCGCCGTCGTCGCCGCGCCACGCGACCGGGCCCTGCTGGAATTCCTGTACGGCACCGGCGCGCGGATCTCCGAGGCGGTCGGGCTGGCCGTCGACGACCTCAGCCTCGGCGACGAGCCGACGGTCACCCTGCACGGCAAGGGCGGGCGGACCCGGTTCGTGCCGGTCGGCCGCTTCGCCCGGGAGGCCCTGGAGGCCTACCTCGTCCAGGCCCGGCCCGCGCTGGTCGCCGCCGGGCGCGGCACGCCCGCGGTGTTCCTCAACGCGCGCGGCGGCCCGCTCTCGCGGCAGAGCGCCTGGACGATCCTGCACCGCGCCGCGGAGGCCGCCGGGTTGCCCGTCGAGGGCCCGCACGCCGTGTCCCCACACACATTGCGGCACTCGTACGCGACCCATCTGCTCGACGGCGGCGCGGACGTGCGGGTCGTGCAGGAGTTGCTCGGGCACGCCTCGGTGACGACCACGCAGGTCTACACCCTGGTGACAGTGGACCGACTTCGGGAGGTGTACGCGACCTCCCACCCGCGCGCTCGTTGAACGGTGTGCGTGAGTCGGCGCGACACGCCGAACGGCTGACCCCGGCGGGGCGGCCACTTTGGCGTACAGTCGGGCATCGGCTCCGGCTGCGGGTCGAGAGGGGGCAGGGAAATGAGCGGGAACCATGACCGCGCGGAGGCGTGGACCTCAGCCCTGCGCGACCAGCAGGGCTCCATGGATCTCGGTGCCGATCTCGGCCCTGCCGACCCGACGGCCTACACGATGCGCAGGCCGATCCCCGAGCCGATGCCGACCGATCGGCACGGCCCGGCGCGGATCATCGCCCTCGCCAACCAGAAGGGTGGCGTCGGCAAGACCACGACGACCATCAACCTGGGCGCCGCCCTGGCCGAATACGGCCGCAAGGTGCTGCTCGTCGACTTCGACCCGCAGGGCGCCTGCTCGGTCGGCCTCGGCGTCAACCCGCACAACCTCGACCTGAGCATCTACAACCTGCTGATGCAGGACGACGTCATCGCCGAGGACGTCATCATCAAGACGGACGTGGCCGGGCTGCACCTGCTGCCGGCCAACATCGACCTGTCCGCTGCCGAGATCCAGCTGGTCAACGAGGTCGCCCGCGAGATGGCCCTGGCGCGGGTGCTGCGCACCGTGCGCAAGGAATACGACTTCATCCTGATCGACTGCCAGCCCTCGCTGGGCCTGCTGGCGATCAACGCGCTGACCATCGCGCACGGCGTGCTCATCCCGCTCGAGTGCGAGTTCTTCAGCCTGCGGGGCGTGGCCCTGCTGCTCGACACGATCGACAAGGTGCGCGAGCGGCTCAACTTCGACCTGGAGCTCGAGGGCATCCTGGCGACCATGTACGACAGCCGCACCACCCACTGCCGCCAGGTGCTGCAGCGGGTCGTCGAGGCGTTCGGCGACAAGGTCTACCAGACGGTCATCACCAAGACGGTGAAGTTCCCGGAGTCCACGGTGGCCGGCGCGCCGATCACCAGCCTGGACCCGGCGTCCTCGGGCGCCCGCAACTACCGCCAGCTCGCCCGCGAGGTCATCGCCGCGCAGGCGGAGCGGGGCTGACTTTGCTGTTCGCCCTCGGCGAACCGATCGCGTTCGTCGCGCTGGTCGTCGCCTTCCTGCTCGGCCTGCTGTTGCGGTCCTTCGCGATCCGGATGACGGCACGCACCCTGCACCTGAGCGACCGCCGGGAATCGGTGTCGCCGCGGCCGCGCGAGGACATCGACCCGTTCGGCGCCGTCGCGGCGGCGGTCGGTGGCATGGGCTGGGGCAAGGTGGTCTCGGTCGACGAGGTCTCGCGCCGGCAGGGCCGGGGCCGGGCGGCGGCGGTCTTCGCCGCCGGGCCGCTGGCCTGCATCCTGGTCTCCCAGATCCTGTTCGCGGCGTACGTGGTGCTGTTCCCGCGCGACCTGCTGTCGGTGATCGGCCTGTCGGACGTGCTGCGCGGGCTCCCGCTGCCGGTGGGGGAGCAGGTGCTGCTCTGCCTGGCGGTGGGGCTGCTGAGCTTCGGGCTGCTGGCGCTGATCCCCGTCCCGCCGCTGGACGGCTTCGGCATCCTGTGGTCGGCGCAGCGCAGTCCGGGGCCGGGGATGCAGTGGATGCGGCTGTGGTTCGAGGACAAGAACCTCGGCGTGCTGATCCTGCTGATCTTCTGCTTCTTCCCGCTCGGTGGCCCGATCCTGATGGCGATCCTCAACGTGCTCGGCCTGCCGTTCCTGCTCCTCTGGGGCTGACGCCCGCGAGTCCGGCCGGTTGATGCAGGATGCATTTTCCGGATTAGCCACGGAACGCCCGCCATCGGATGAATCATCATCGGGTGGGGCACCCGGTGGCACTCGTGTTGATCGCCGCGCTTTTCGTGACGGTCCTCGTCTGGACGTCGGTGACCTACCTGCGCCGCCGCGACCCCCTGCTGCGCGATCTCATGCTGATCTTCGCCTCGATGTCGATGGTCTTCATCGTGGGCGGACTTCGGCTGATCATGGGCGTCCCGCCCGGGCCGGTGGTGGCGGTGCTCGTCGCCCTGGTGATAGCTCAGCCCTATCTCACCCTGCGGCTGGTGAGCCGGCTGCGCAGGGTGCCGTCATGGGTCCTCTGGGCCGCGCTGGCCGGCTGGATCGTCGGCGCCGCAAAGATCATCTTCTGGCCGGCCGAGCTACCCAACCGGGCCGGCTGGTCGGTGGCGATCATGATCTTCCTGTTCGACGCCGTCGCCGCGATGCTGCTGGCGCACGAGGCCCGTAACCGCGGCGGGGCGGCCCGGATCCGGTTGTCGTGTGCCGCGGCGGCCACCGCGGTGCTCGGTGCGTCGTTGCTGCTGGCGGGCTCCCGGCCCGGCTTCGCGGTGCTCGCGCGGGCCGTGATGCTGATCGCGGCGCTGAGCTACGTGCTCGCGTTCCTGCCGCCGCGATGGCTGCGCCGCATCTGGTCCCGGGGCGCGGCCTACTCCGTGATGCAGCAGCTGCTGGCCTCGCCCGCCGACGCGCAGGCGCGGCAGATCTGGCAACGCTACTGCCAGGGCACCCGCCGGGTGTTCGGCATCGACGCGGTGGTGGTGTTGCTGCCCGGCCCGGACTCCCTGGTGCGCCCGGTCGGCGACCCGGACCTCGGCCTCGGCGAGCGGCGCTACCCCGGCGACGACGGCGTCGCGCGGCTGCTGACCAGCCGGATCACCATCGACGCGCTGGCCGGCTGGACCGACCCGCCCCAGGTGGCGGTGGACCTGGCCCGCGGCAGCGGCACCCGGTTCGTGAGCGCGGCGCCCCTGCCGGTGCCCGGCGCGGCGCTGGTGCTGCTGCACCGCTACCGCACCCTGTTCGCCGACGACGACGTCGCCATGTTCGCCGAGCTGGGCGCCCAGGCGGCGGCCCTCGCCGAGCGGGCCGGTGTGCTCGAGGAGCGCCAGCGGCTCGCCGTCATCGTGGAGTCCTCCGCCGACGCGATCCTCAGCAAGGACCTCGACGGCGTGATCACCAGCTGGAACGCCGGCGCCGAGGAGCTGTACGGCTACCGCGTCGAGGAGGCGATCGGCCGGGACTACGCCATGCTGCTGGCGCCCGGGCACCGCGACGAGGAGCGGCGGCTGCGGGACCGGGTGGCCCGCGGCGAGCGCGTCGAGCAGCTGGAGGTCGAGCACCGGACCAAGGCCGGCGCGCCGGTCCTGGCCTCGCTGACCTCGTCGCTGATCACCGACGCCGCCGGCCGCCCGATGGGCATCGCCTGCATCGTGCGCGACATCAGCGAACTCCGGCGCGCCGAGGCGATGTTCCGCGGACTGCTCGAGGCGTCCCCGTACGGGATCATCGGGGTCACCGCCGACGGCGGCATCGTCCTGATCAACGCGGAGGCCGAGCGGCTCTTCGGGTACCGGCGCGACGAACTGCTCGGGCGATCCGTCGACATCCTGGTGCCCGAGCGGTTCCGCGCCGTGCACCTCGGCCAGCGGAGAAACTACTTCGCCGACCCTCGGCCACGGGACATGGGCGTCGGCCTGGCCCTGGCCGTGGTCCGCAAGGACGGCAGCGAGTTCCCCGCCGAGATCAGCCTGTCCGCCCTCGAGACCGAGGAGGGCGTGATCGTCTCCGCCGCGGTCCGCGACGTCACGGAACGGATCCACGCGCAGGCCGAGCGGGAGCGCCTGGCCGCCCAGGCCGAACGCGACGCCGCGGAGCGCCGCACGCAGCACACCCGCAGGCTGGAGAGCCTCGGCCAGCTCGCCGGCGGCGTGGCGCACGACTTCAACAACATCCTGGCGGTGATCGCCAGCTACACCGAGCTGCTCGTCGAGACGCTCGGCAACCCCGTACCGGATCCGCAGGAGCTGAGCGCCGCCCGCACCGACCTGGCCCAGATCGGCAGGGCGACCGAGCGCGCCACCCGGCTGACCAAGCAGTTGCTGGCGTTCGGCCGGCGCGAGATCACCCAGGCGCAGGTGGTCAGCCTCAACCACGTGGTCGGCGACGTCGAGCAGATGCTGCGGCGCACCCTCGGCGAGCACATCCACCTGATCACCCACCTCGACCGGGATCTCTGTCCGGTCTGCGTCGACCCGAGCCAGGTCGAGCAGGTGCTGCTCAACCTCGCGGTGAACGCCCGGGACGCGATGCCGGCCGGCGGCACGCTGTCCATCGACACCAGCAACACCCGCCTCGACGAGGACGAGGTCGCCGACACCGGCCTCGCACCCGGACGGTACGCGCGGATCAGGATCAGCGACACCGGCACCGGCATGCCCCCCGAGGTGGCCGAGCGCGCGTTCGAGCCGTTCTTCACCACCAAGCCGCAGGGCGCCGGCACCGGTCTCGGCCTGGCCACCGTCTACGGCATCTGCGCGGCGGCCGGCGGCCACGTGCGCCTCTACTCGGAGAATGGCATCGGCACCACGATCACGCTGGTGCTGCCCGCCACCGACGCCGAGGCCGGCACCGGGGCCCCGGCCGCCGCCGACCGGCCCGCCGACCGGCCCGCCGAGCGGGCCACGGCGCCGCGGGAGACGATCCTGCTGGTGGAGGACGAGGCCGCGCTGCGCGAGGCGGCCGGGCGCATCCTCAGGCGCGCCGGCTACCACGTGCTGGTCGCCGACGGCGGCGCCGGCGCGCTGCGCCTCGCCCAGAGCCACCCGGATCCGATACACCTGCTGCTCACCGACGTGATCATGCCCAACATGATGGGCAACGAGGTCGCCGCCCGGGTGAGCGCGCTGCGCCCCGGCATCCCGGTGCTCTACATGTCCGGGTACGCCCAGCCGGTGCTCACCGAGAACGGCACCCTGCCGCCCGGCGTCAGCATCATCGAGAAGCCGTTCACCCGCAGCGACCTGCTCGACGGGGTGCGGGCGCGGCTGCGGCACGGCGCCGCGGAGACGCCCGCCCTAGCGGGCGGCGCGCACGGCGGCGACCAGGGCGAGCACGCCACCGCCGAGGATGGGTAGGCCGATCGACAGGATGCCGAGCAGGCCCAGCGCGACCATCATCGAGCCGGCCACCGACAGGGCCGGGCGGCGGAGCCGCGCCGACCGCGCCGCACCGTAGCCGGCGAGCAGCGCCGCCACGGCCAGCGCGGCGACGAACCAGACGGCGGGCTGCTCGTCCTGCCGGCTCAGCACCGCGGCGTAGACGCCGATCATGATCGCCGCGAGCAGGGCCGCGCTCGCGGCTAGTGGATCCCAGCGCTGCCGCCGTCCGGTGGTCATGAGGGCATGATCGCAGACCGGCGCCGATCCCCGATCGCCTGGACATCAACCGGGGTGGAGGCCATACCGTCTGTGCCATGAGCATCGTCCGCGGAAACCGGAAGACGTTCTACCAACTACTGGTCAACACCCTGCTGGTATCGGTCATCAACTACACCGTCTGGTTCGCGATCACCTTCTACGTCTACCTGCAGACGCGCTCGGTCTTCGCCACCGGTGTCGTCTCCGGAATCTTCCTGGTGATGACGGCGCTGACCGGCATCTGGTTCGGCAGCCTGGTCGACCACCACGCCAAGAAGACGATGATGCAGGCGTCGGCGGCCGCGTCGTTCCTGCTCTACGCCGCCGCCTTCGTGATCTACCAGGCCGCCCCGCACGGATCGTTCGCCGACCCGGCGAGCGCCGCCCTGTGGGCGTTCATCGTGCTGCTGATGTTCGGCGTCATCGTCGGCAACATCCGCACGATCGCGCTGCCGACGCTGGTGACGGTGCTGATCGAGCCGGACACCAGGGACCGGGCCAACGGGCTGGTCGGCACCACCTCGGGGGTGTCGTTCCTGCTGACGTCGGTGATCAGCGGCGTGCTGGTGGCGGCCGGCGGCATGTTCTGGGTGCTGGTCCTGGCGCTGGTGGTGCTCGCCGTCGCGGTGGCGCACCTGGCCCTCGTCGCGGTGCCGGAGCGGGCGGCCGCGCCGGACCCGGCCCTCGCCGGCGAGCCCGCCCCGAAACGCACTGTCGACGTGCGGGGCACCATCCGGGTGATCGGCGAGGTGCCCGGCCTGAGCGCCCTGATCCTCTTCTCGGCGTTCAACAACTTCCTCGGCGGCGTGTTCATGGCGCTGATGGACGCGTACGGGTTGTCGCTGGTGTCGGTGCAGGCGTGGGGCCTGCTCTGGGGGGTGCTGAGCACCGGCTTCATCGTCGGCGGGCTGCTCATCGCCCGGACCGGGCTGGGCCGCAACCCGGTCTGGCTGCTGCTCGTCGTCAACCTGGTGCTGTGGAGCGTCACCATGCTGTTCGCGCTGCGCTCGTCCATTCTCCTGCTCGCCGCCGGCATGTACGTGTACTCGCTGTTCGTGCCGTACGCGGAGGCCGCCGAGCAGACGATCCTGCAGAAGGTGGTGCCCTACGAGCGGCAGGGCCGGGTCTTCGGCTTCGCGCAGAGCGTCGAGCAGGCGGCCTCGCCGCTGACCGCGTTCCTGATCGCGCCGATTGCCCAGTTCGTGTTCATCCCGTTCATGTCCGAGGGCGGCGCGGGTGCCCGGGCGATCGGCGGCTGGTTCGGCACCGGCGCCGACCGGGGGCTCGCGCTCGTGTTCGTGCTGACCGGCGTCATCGGCTTCGCCGCCACGGTGCTGGCGCTGCGCAGCGGCCCGTACCGGCGGCTGAGCCGGCGGTATGCGGACGGCCCGATCCCGGAGCCGGACCTGGCGACGTGATCGCGGGTCAGCGCCTGACGCGGTAATTCAGGAACACGGCGCCGTTGCCGAAGCGCCGCTCCCGCATGAGGTCGAGCTCCACCCGGATCCCGGCCGGCAGGAACCGGGTGCCCCCGCCGACGGCGACCGGCGAGATGAACAGGACGACCTCGTCGACGAGCCCGGCCCGGAAGGCGTGCGCGGTGAGCGTCGGCCCGCCGATGCTCACGTCGCGCTCCGCCGTGAGCTTCAGCTCGCGGACCGCCCGGGGGTCGAAGGTCCGCTCGATCCGGGTGCGGGCGGTGGTCGCGGCATCGAGGGTCGCGGAATACACGATCTTGTCGGCGGCCCGCCACACGGCGGCGTAGTCGACGGCGACCGGCGCCAGGCCCGGCTGCTCGCCGGCGGTCTCCCAGTACGCCATCACCTCGTAGAGGCGGCGGCCGTAGAGGTAGGTGCCGATGGGCCGCTCGAGGTCGTTGATGAAGGCGTGCACCTCGTCGTCGGGCGCGCTCCAGTCGAACCCGCCGCTCTCGTCGCAGATGTAGCCGTCGAGTGAGATGTTGCCGGTGCAGACCAGCTTCGCCATCGGATCCATGGTAGTCGCGACGGCCATATGATCCATTTATGTTGCAGGGCTACGACGAGCGCAATGCCGACATCGTCTACTGGGTCAACGGGGTGCTGCGGCACCGCGACGAGCCCGGCATCTCGCCGTTCGACTCGGCGGTGCAGGGCGGCGACGCGGTCTGGGAGGGCCTGCGGCTCTACCGGGGCAGCATCTTCGGACTCACCGCGCACCTCGCCCGGCTGCGGCGCTCCGCCGCCGCGCTCAACTTCGCGGCGGTGCCCGCCGACGCCGAGATCACCGCCGCGATCGCGGCCACGCTGCGCGCCAACCGGATGTTCGACGGCGTGCACATCCGGCTGACCCTGACCCGCGGCGTGAAGATCACCAGCGGGATGGACCCGCGGCTGAACCGGGCCGGCCCCACCCTGATCGTGCTCGCCGAGTACAAGGCGCCGGTCTACGACACCACCGGGCTGCGGCTGATCACCGCGAGCGTGCGGCGCCCCGGCCCGGACGTGCTCGACCCGAAGATCCACCACGCCAACCTGCTGAACTCGATCCTCGCGAAGATCGAGGCGACCGTGGCCGGCGCCGACGACGCGCTGATGCTCGACGGGCGCGGCTTCGTCGCCGAGACCAACGCCACCCACCTGTTCGCGGTGATCGGCGGAACGCTGACCACACCGGCCACGGCGGCCTGCCCGGAGGGAATCACCCGGCAGACCGTGCTGGACCTGGCGCGCTCCGCCGCGATCCCGGCCGTGGTCCGCGACGTGTCCCTCGCCGAGATGTACGCCGCGGACGAGGCGTTCTGCACCGGCACCATGGGCGAGATCGCCGGCGTCACGATGATCGACGGCCGGCCGATCGGCGCCGGGCACATCGGGGACCTGACCGGCCGGATCGCCCGGCTCTACCAGGAGCACGCCCGGGCACACGGCACCCCGATCGTCGGGCAGTGAGCCCTCAGAGCCGGTGCGCGGCCAACTCGTCGTAGAACGGCTGGGCCGCCTCGACCAGCGGGCGCAGCCGGTCCGGCACCTCGACCGGCGCCGGATCGTAGGGCGCGAACCCGGTGGAGGCCCGCACGGCCGCGTACCAGTGCGGCGCCCACACCCCGTCGGTGGCCCGCGGGCCGGGCGGCCAGTGCAGCATGGCCGGGTCGAAGTCGAGGCCCAGCGCGGCGCAGAGCCGGCCCAGCACCGCGGCCGGATCCCGGAGCACGTCGGCGGCGTCGACCACCGGCCCGCCGAAGGCACGGAAGAGCTCCGCCTGCTGCGGGAAGCCGAGATCGGCAAGCGCCGGCTCGCCGCGCACCCGGGCGTACGAGGCGACCACGTGGGCCGGATCGCGGATCAGGAACGCGTGGGTGAGCGCGCCGAGCCAGGACCGGCCCATGCCGGGCAGCAGGTGATGGGCCATGTGCTTCTGGTAGTGCACCGCCGCGCCGCCCGGCGGCGGGCCGGTCAACGCCGCCGCGACGTCCTGCCACCGGTTCGGCTGACTCGCCAGCACCGCGTCGCGGCCGGGATGGTCGAGGCCGGTGACGGCCAGATAGTGCGCATAGAGCGGCTCGTCGGCCACGACGGTGTCGGACCGGGAGCCGAAGCTGCGCATCATGGCGGTGGAGATGTTGCGCGGGCCCGACCACATCGCCACCCGAGTCGTCATGCCACCAAGGATCACATTCGTGCGGCTCGCCGACTAACCCCGCACGGACAGTTACCGCTCGTCCACCGCTGCGTTGACCTTGAGGGGAGCTGCACTCGACGTCGCGGGGGATAGAGCATGAGCCGGGAGCAGCCTGTCGGACCCGTGGACTACCGTCAGCACGTGCCTGAACAGCCAGTCCCGTCGCCGCCGCCCGCCGAGCCGGGTCCCGCCGACGCCGCCGTGCTGGACGCCGCCGCGGAGGCCGACTCCGGCAAATTCACCGTGCGGCTGACAAACTTCACCGGCCCGTTCGACCTGCTGCTGCAGCTCATCGGCAAGCACAAGCTCGACGTGACCGAGATCGCGCTGCACCAGGTCACCGACGACTTCATCGCCTACATCCGGGCCATGGGCGACGACTGGGACCTCGGCGAGACCAGCGAGTTCCTGCTGGTCGCCGCCACCCTGCTCGACCTCAAGGCGGCGCGCCTGCTGCCCGCCGCCGAGGTCGAGGACGAGGAGGACCTGGCCCTGCTGGAGGCCCGCGACCTGCTCTTCTCCCGTCTGCTGCAATACAAGGCCTACAAGGAGGCCGCGGCCGTCATCGCGGACCTGGAGGGGATCGGCGCACGGCGCTGGCCGCGCGCGGTCTCCCTGGAGCCTCGGTACGCGGAAGCCCTGCCCGATCTGGTGCTCGGCATCGGCGCGGAGCGGCTGCTCAAACTGGCGCTCAAGCAGTTCCTGCCCAAGCCGGGCCCGCCCGAGGTGTCGATCGCGCACATCCACCAGGTGCGGGTCAGCGTGCGCGAGCACGCGGCGCTGATCCGCGACCGGCTGCGCCGGGCCGGCTCCGCGACGTTCAGCCTGCTGATCGCCGACTGCGAGAACACCCTGGAGGTGGTGGCCCGGTTCCTGGCGCTGCTGGAGCTCTACCGCGAGGGGCTGGTGGAGTTCGACCAGCCGGTGTCGCTCGAGGAGATGACGGTCCGCTGGGTCGGCGGCGACCACATCGAGGGTGACCTCGACATCGACGACTACGAGGGCACCCCACCGGAGCCCGACACGGCGGCCACCGACCCCGACGATCTCGATGAGACGGCTTCGGGTGAGGTTGCCGGCTCCGATCCGGCGGAGCCCGAATTCGGCGCGGACGGCGGCTTCGACCGGGAAACCGCATCCACAGATTCAATCGACGAGGAACAGCGATGACCGACGAGCGACCCGAGTCCCTTGCCGCGCAGGCGGCGTCCTGGGTGCCGCCGTGGGAGCGCGCGCCGCGCCCACCCGACCAGGACTACGCGGACTCGCAGCGGGCCGCCGCGGCCGACGACTCCGATCCGGCGTCCGAGGCGCCGAATCCGGCTGAGGGTGGGACGAGGGTCTCGGCTGATGACGGCGACGACTCCGATTTCGCGTTCGGGGGGCCGAATCCGGCTGAGGGTGGGACGAGGGTCTCGGCTGAGCCGAGCCCGGCGGATGACGGGGACGACTCCGATTTCGCGTTTGAGGGGCCGAATCCGGCCGAGGGCGGGACCGGGGCGCCGGCCGAGCTGCCGCCGTTCCCGGGGGAGACCGGCGGCTCTTCGACCGTCGACGCGCCGCAGGAGCTGCCCGGCGAGGTGGAGCCGGAGCCGACCGAGGTCGGTGGCGGTCCCGAGCTACCGATGCCCGAGGCGGTCGCGGAGGCGGTCGAGCACGAGGACGGCTCGTCGCCGCTTGTCGACGCGCCGATGGCGGCTGACGTCCTCGACGCGGCCGCGGACGACGACGCCGAGGTGGAGCTGTCGATCACCGAGCTCGTGCCGGGGCCGGAGGACGACGAGCCGGCCGCGGAGGACCACGCTGGGCGGGACGGGGACGAGATCGCTTCGCCGGCCTCGCCGTCCGCTGAGGCGCTCTTCGCCGCGGATGCCGAGGTGGCGCAGGCGCGGCCCAGTTCGGGCATCCCCGCTCAGGGGCGTCGCCGCAAGGGCGACGGTGCTGCTTCTGCTCGGCCGTCACCCCGTACGGAAAAGGGAGATCCGGACCCGGAGCCGGAGCCGATGGAGGACGGCGAGCTGCGCGCGACCCTCGAGGCGATCCTGCTGGTGGTCGACGAGCCGGTGGCCGAGATGCAGCTCGCGCAGATCACCGAGCAGCCGGCCGAGCGGATCGGCGCCATGCTGGAGGACATCTCGGCGCGCTACACGGCGGCCGGGCACGGGTTCGACCTGCGGCGCGCGGCGGGTGGCTGGCGTCTCTACACCCGGCCGGAATATGCGCCGTATGTGGAGCGGTTTGTATTGGATGGGCAGTCTGTGAGGCTTACTCAGGCCGCCCTGGAGACACTCGCTGTAGTTGCTTACAAGCAGCCCGTAACCAGGTCGCGCATCTCGGCCATCCGCGGTGTGAACTGCGACGGCGTCATGCGTACGCTTAACACTCGCGGCCTCATCGAGGAATGCGGCACTGAGGGCGAGACCGGGGCATTCCTGTACCGCACCACGGCGCTGTTCCTGGAGAAGCTTGGCCTCAACTCGGTCGACCAGCTCCCGCCGCTGGCCCCGTTCCTACCCGACGACGTGGAAGAAGTGCTCGATGCCTCAGGCTGATCAGGATGCCTCCATACGGCTGCAGAAGATCCTCGCAACCGCAGGAGTCGGATCCCGCCGTGCCTGCGAAGACCTGATCTTCCGCCAGCGCGTGACCGTCAACGGCAGAATCGCCAAGCTCGGCGACAAGGTCGACCCCGCCACCGCGGAGATCCACGTCGACGGCTCCCGGATCATCACCGACACCAAACTGGTGTACCTGGCGATGAACAAGCCCCGCGGCGTGGTCTCGAGCATGGACGACGAGAAGGGCCGCAACGAGCTCTCCGACTTCCTCGGCAACTTCGAACAGCGGATCTTCCACGTCGGCCGGCTCGACGCCGACAGCGAGGGCCTGCTGCTGCTCACCAACGACGGCGCGCTCGCACACAAGCTGATGCACCCGTCCTACGGCATCTCCAAGACCTACCTGGCCGAGGTCGCCGGCCCGCTGCCGCGCAACGTCGGCCGCCGCCTGCTCGGCGGCGTCGAGCTCGAGGACGGCCCGGCCAAGGTCGACACGTTCAAGCTCATCGACGCGGTCGGCAAGAGCGCCCAGATCGAGATCACCCTGCACGAGGGCCGCAAGCACATCGTGCGCCGGATGATGGACGAGGTCGGCCACCCGGTCTCCCGCCTGGTCCGCACGGCCGTCGGCCCGATCCGCCTCGGTGACATGCGCCCCGGCGGCTTCCGGCGCCTGTCGAACGCCGAGGTCGGCGCCCTGTTCAAGGCCGTCGGCGACTGACGTTCGCGAGCCGGGCACAATAGGTCTTTGATTCTTCGGTCTTCATGGAGGTAACGGTGGCGCAAGCAGTGCGGCCCGAACGGTGTGTGGTGGCCGTCGACGGTCCCTCGGGATCGGGCAAGTCCACCGTCTCCCGTCGGCTCGCCACCGCGATCGACGGCATTTACCTCGACACCGGCGCGATGTACCGGGCGATCACCTGGGCGGTGCTGCAGGCCGGCGTCGACCTGCAGAACGCCGACGACGTGACGAAGATCGCCCGGGAGACCGACCTGTCGATCGGCACCGACCCGTCGGCGCCACACTTCGAGGCAAACGGTGTGGACGTCGACGCGGCCATCCGCGGCCCCGAGGTCACCGGCGCCGTCTCGGCCGTGGCCGCCGTCCCCGCCGTCCGCACGATGCTGGTCCAGCTCCAGCGGGCCATCATCGCCGGCGCGCCGCGGATCATCGTCGAAGGCCGCGACATCGCCGCCGTCGTGGCCCCCGACGCCGACCTGAAGGTCTACCTGACCGCCTCCGCCGCCGCACGCGCCCAGCGCCGCAGCGCCGAGGACGCGACCGACGTCGCCGCCACCGAGGCGGACCTGGCGCGCCGCGACAAGCTCGACTCGAGCCGGGCAGCCGACCCGCTCCGCCAAGCCTCAGACGCGACCACGCTCGACACCACGGGCATGGGCATCGACGAGGTAGTGGCGGAGCTCCTGAGCATGTTGAACAGCAAGGTGAGTCCGTGAGCGAGGCCCCTGATTTCGTGCTGGAATCCCCCGAGGACACCGTCCCCGAGGGCCCAGTCCCCGTCGTCGCCGTAGTCGGGCGACCCAACGTCGGCAAGTCGACGCTGGTCAACCGCATCATCGGCCGCCGCCAAGCGGTCGTCGAAGACAAGCCCGGCGTCACCCGCGACCGCGTGCCCTACGACGCCCAGTGGAACGGCCGCCGCTTCACCGTCGTCGACACCGGCGGCTGGGAACCCGACGCCAAGGACCGCGCCGCCGCCATCGCGGCGCAGGCCGAGATCGCCGTGCAGACCGCCGACGTCGTCATCTTCGTGGTCGACACCACCGTCGGCGCCACCGACGTGGACGAGAAGGCCGTCAAGATGCTGCGGCGCAGCCACAAGCCGGTCATCCTGGTCGCCAACAAGGCCGACAACCAGGCCATCGAGCTGGAGGCCGTCTCCCTGTGGAGCCTCGGCCTCGGCGAACCCTTCCCCATCTCCGCACTGCACGGCCGCGGCTCCGGCGACCTGCTCGACGCGATCCTCGCCGCCGTACCCCCCGCCCCGAAGATCATCGAAGGCGGCCCGCGCGGCCCCCGCCGGGTAGCCCTGGTCGGCCGCCCGAACGTCGGCAAATCCTCCCTGCTCAACCGCCTCGCCCGGGAAGAACGCGCGGTCGTCGACTCCGTGGCCGGCACCACCGTCGACCCCGTCGACAGCCTGGTCGAGATGGACGGCGACATCTGGCAGTTCGTCGACACCGCCGGCCTGCGCAAGCGCGTAAGCCACGCCTCCGGCACCGAGTACTACGCCTCCCTGCGCACCGCCGGCGCCGTCGAGGCCGCCGAGGTCGGCGTGGTCCTCCTGGACGCCGCAGAAGTCATCAGCGAACAGGACCAGCGGGTGCTGACCTCCGTGGTCGAGGCCGGCCGCGCCCTGGTCATCGCCTTCAACAAGTGGGACCTCGTCGACGACGACCGGCGAAACTACCTGGAGAAGGAGATCGACCGGGAACTCAAGCGCATCCCCTGGGCCATCCGAGTGAACATCTCGGCAAAGACCGGCCGCGCCGTCGACAAGCTGGCGCCGGCCATCCGCAAGGCCCTGGCAAGCTGGGAAAAGCGGATCCTCACCGGGGCGCTCAACCAGTGGCTGACGGCGCTGACCCAGGCCACCCCGCACCCGGTCCGGGGCGGCCGCGCACCGCGGATCATGTTCGCCACCCAGGCCGGGGTGGCCCCGCCGCGGTTCGTGCTCTTCACGACCGCGCCGCTGGATGCGGGCTACCAGCGGTTCGTGGAGCGCAAGCTTCGCGAGGAGTTCGGCTTTGAGGGCAGCCCGATCGAGGTGTCGGTTCGGCCGCGTAAGAAGCTGGGGCCCGGCGGGCGGGGCAAGGCGCACGGCTGACGCCGGCATGCCGGTGTGTGGCCGGGGTGAGGGTGTTGGTAGGCTGTTGAGGTTGCCGCGCACTGGGGTACCGGGGCGTGGCATCGGGCTGTAGCGCAGCTTGGTAGCGCACTTGACTGGGGGTCAAGGGGTCGCAGGTTCAAATCCTGTCAGCCCGACCAGTGTTTTGAAGCCGCTGATGAGGACGAAAATCCTGGTCAGCGGCTTTTTCTATCGATTGGCATCGAGCTCACAAGATCGCTCTAGTGGATCTTGTGGTCACGGGCGTGGTCACAGACAGGCCTACCGTGGATGAGGTCAGCTCAGCTCTGTGACCACGGGGGTACCCCAGATGACCGTCGGCTCGTACCAAACTTCCACCAAGACTCTCTGGTTCTTCGTCATCGATCTGCCTCCCGGCGACGACGGGAGGCGACGCCAACACAAGCGACGAGGCTTTCCCAGCGAGACCGCGGCCGAGAAGGCCGAAACCGAAGCACGCAAGGCGTTCGGCGAGGCTGCGATCGGCGCGGACGGCAGTGTCGCCGCCGAGCTTTCCGGCTGGCTGTCGGAGCGGGAGCTCGATATTGAAGAAACCACTCTGGACAACTACCGCAATCTGTTCCGGATGTATGTGATCCCGCACATCGGCGGTCGGCAGCTCTACAGCCTCGACAAGCGCGTCGTCCAGGACATGTACAAGACGCTCGTGAAAGAAGGCGGCAACGGCAAGAAGCCGTTGTCGGAGACGACCGTCCGGACTGTGCACCGGGTGTTGATGAAGGCGTTCAAAGACCTCGGGATCGACCTCGGCGCGGTGCGGCAGCCGCGGCCGGCTCAACGCGAGGACCAAGGGCGCAAAGGCGTGTGGACGCCGAAGCAGTCGAAGCAGTTCCTTAAGTTTCATCGCGATGTTCGCCTGTATGCTGCGTGGGCTCTCGCGGTGGTCGCTGGAACTCGGCGCGGTGAAATCGCCGGCTTGAAGTGGTCGAAGGTCGATCTCGACAACGGGATCGTTTACATCCACTGGCAGCGCACGATTTCCGGTAACAAGGTCATGGAGAAGGCGCCGAAGGGCAAGAGCCGTCGCGCGATCGCGATCGGCCCTGCAATGGTCCGGGTTCTTCGTGAGCACAAAGCTCGCCAGGACAAGGAGAAGGCGGCCGCCGGGCTGCTTTACCACGATCACGGCTGGGTCTTTCCTCGCGAGGATGGCGAGCCCTATTACCCGCGCTACTACACCGACCAGTGGGAGAACGCCTGCATGGCGGCTGGCGTACCGGTGATCGTGCTGCACGATGCCCGGCATACCTCGGCCACGGCGGGAGCGGACGCGGGTGTTCCGGAGCACGTGATGCAGAAGCGGCTCGGTCACGCCGACGCCCGGACCACGCGGGAGGTCTACACCCACGTCTTGCCCGAGAGCGAACGCAAAGCTGCGGAGCTGATGGACTCCGCGCTCGGCGAAGAAGCCGCTTAACGACCCCGGGGCGTGTACGGGCCTCGGCCGTCAGCGGGCCGGGGCCGAACAGTAGAAGACAGCCCCGGACAACTGCCCCTGTCGTGCTCGTTGTGGTGCGCTCTATCAAGGAGCAGATCTCCCTGCTGGTCCCAAATTGTCACGAGCAATACGGGCTGCGGGGAGCGCGACAACGGCAAGGGGGACCGGATGGCCAAACGCGCATGGACGGTGGCGCAGGTACGAGAGCTCGGAATGGCGACGGATATTGAGACGGCGGCTTCGGTGCTGGGCATCGGCCGGACCACCGCCTACACGCTGGCGCGGTCCGGCGACTTCCCCGCGCCCCTCATCCGGATTGGCCGGCGCTACGTCGTGTCCGTCGAGGGCCTACTGACGGTCCTTGGCGCGACCGGCGCGGCCCGGCCGGTAGACGACGGAGTTCCCTCGCACGGATGAATCGCCGCAAGGTTCGAAGAGCGGGCATCGACGTGACTCGCTCATGAGAGAAAGGATGGACAGATGAGTGACTCGCAGGCTCACGAGCCCGAGGTCGACTGGCGCAAATGGACCATGGATCACGCGAAGCTGATCCGCGCCTTCGAACCGGCAACCTTCGCCACGGACGGCGACGAGGAAACGCCGCTGCTAGCCGCGGGAGCGCTGGTCATGGCTGCTACGTCGATCATCGACGAGCTGTTCCAGGACATCGAGACGTTGGCCCGAGACGGCGGCGGCAGCATTGCTGACAGCGAGGGCGCCTACTTCGTCCTCGAGGACCTACCCAGGCGATTCGCCCACCAGTACAACGGGCGCTTCGCTCGCAACTTCCACGTCGCGACCGTCATGATCACCGGCCGGTGGTCTGCGGAGCAGTGGATGCCGCCGGCGTCGGTCGGGGAGGCTCTGGCGCTGTTCCTTGTCATCCGGCGAGCGCAGTACCTGCTCGTGGACCACGGACTCGTCGACCGCGAACAGGCCCGGGAGCTCTACCTCGGGTTTGAGGACGCTGCATTCGAGGACGTGGACCACGAATGGCTTTACCGGGCGGACATGGACGGCTTCGAGAACGACGAAAAGTTCGCTGCTCGGTTTGGCTCAACGGACATGCGCGTTCAGTCGTGGTTCCAGCCCACCGGCGACGGGCCGGCCCACGTGCACGCCTTCTCGATCGAGTTAAAGGCGCCAGAGCAAGCCTGACGCCGGGCGGCTACTGCGTAATGAAGGGCTGCGCCGAGTGCATCGAATCGGGGCGAGGGAGGGGGTGGGGGAGGGGCTGCCGAGTTCTAGAATGGACGGAAGCCCCTTGCCTCCACGGCGTGCGCCGGCAACGACCGGCACACTGGCAGTGTGGGGGTCAGGGGGTGCGCGACCGGCTTATATTCGCTCATCTCAATGGCTTTGGTGCGCTTGATGTGCGCGTTTTTATTCTTGCGGCGAGCTGCACGAATTCCAAACACTTGACGCGATGATCTAAAACCCAGGTTCCTAGGACGCTTTACAGGCTGTGCTTACCTCGTGGTTTCGCCGAGATCATTCCTGCCGTGGCCGGCAGGGGACATGACATCGAAGGGAAGCCTCTGCCGACCCCTGCCCGGATCCGCTACTCGAGTTCGGAAGCGTCGATGCGGGCTTGGAGCTGGGCGTGTTCGGCGAGCAGGTAGAGCAGGTTGGCGCCGTCGATGAGTTCGATCGGTTTGCCGGACGCGAATTCGTATGAGGTGGGTCCGTAGCCGCTGGTGGTGACGAGGATGCCCTTGGAGGCTCCTTCGTTCTGCAGGGTGCCGAACAGGTCGCGGACGGCGGACACGTCAACGGTGTTCTTGTATCGCTTGGCCTGGATGACGACCTTGCCGCCGAAGATCGGGCGAGGGTCGTAGGCGACGCAGTCGACGCCGCCGTCGCGGGAGGCCCGGGTCTGTTTGGTGTCCAGGCCCATCTTGGCGAACAGGTTCTGGATCAGCGATTCGAACTCGTACGGGTTCAAGCGCAGCAGGTTGGGGCGTTCATCGAGGTCGGCCAGGACATCGACCTCGTCGATGAACCGCTTGTCGACCATGTCGAACTCCAGAACCGGCCGGACCGGCGCGAGCTCTTCGGGACGTTTGGACACCGAGGCGCTGAGGTGTTGCAGGCACGCGGCCGGGTCGACCTTGGCCAGGTTGATCGTCGTGAACTGATTGCGGGTGGTGCGCAGGGTGACCAGGCACGGGCGGACGGCTTGGCCGGTGCGCGGGTCGGTGGTGTCCACGACGCCGTTGAACACCACGGTATCGACCAGGCCGGTGCGGTCGGCCTCGAAAAGCTCATGCACGGTCCGGAGGGTGACCTGGGTGACCACGGAGGTGTAGCGCTCGCGGATGTCCTTGGCCGGCCGGGCGGTGGAGGTGATCTCGTCGCGGGTCTTGACGTACCGATGGTCCTTGACCGCCGGCACGACATCCAGGGTGGGCAGCTCGTACTCGGCAACCAGCTGCCGGGACTCGGGCACATAGGCGACGCGGTACTGCTGGGGGAAGTCGTCGGGGTAGACCGAGTTCGCGAGGACCATGCCGAAGTAGTCGACGACAGCCTGCGGATCCCCGGCGGCGAACGCTGCCGCGAACCGGTCGATCTCTGCGTTCTGGGCGGCGGCCTCGGCTTCGACGCGCTGGCAGTGCTGCTGGTATTGCTGGTGAACTGCGGCGAGCCGGCGCTGCCGGTCTGCCTCGGCGGCGGCGTGCTGACCTTGGGCCTGCTGGAACTGGGTTTGGGCGGCCGCGAGCTGCTGCTGGTACTTGCCCTGGCCGCCGAACATCTTGCCGAGGCCGGTCGGTGCGGGTGGTTCGAAGCGCCGCCAGTCCGGTCCCGGGATCGGCTGGGCCAGCTGGCCCGGGTTGAACGGGGGATGCTGGACCCGTTTCCTCAACCGGGTGAAGTCGATGTGGTCGTCGACCTCGAGGGTGGAGTGCAGCAGCTGTTCGAGCTCTTCGAGGTGGGCTTGGATGTCGGCGTTGTCGGCGGCGACCTCGGCCGCACGGGCCTCGAGGTAGAGGCGTTTACGGTCGCGTTCGTCGGCCACGGCGGCTCGCTGCGCGGCGCGGGTGGCCTGTTCGGCGGCCCGGCGCATCGCGGTTTGCTGGCGGACGTACGCCGTCTGGGCCTGCTGAGCTGCCCGGATCTGCCGGGCGTGCTCGCGCTGCATGGAAGCGATGATGCCTTTACGCCGAGCCAACGAATCCTCCCGCGTCACGTGCGAACGCGGAGCACATTACCGTCCCGAAACTCCAAAGTGTAATCAGCCGAACCGCCTACGTGATCGCCGTAGAGAAGTCGACCGCCTATCGGAGCTACCGGATCGGGGGAGCGGGGAGCCGCTCGTCGAGGGCTTGAAGCCGGTCACGTTCACCATGAGGCAGCAGGGGACCGTAGGTATCGAACGTCGTCTTGATCGACGCATGCCCCAGCCGCAGCTGGATCATGTAGAAGTCCCAGCCGGCCGCGATCAGATACGCCACGTGCGAATGCCGCAGGTCATGAAACCGCGGCGCCGCATGCAGCCGGGCCGGGCATCCGCAGGCCGAGACCGCCAGAGGGTCCGCCTTCTCCACGGTTTCGGGGAGCGGCGGATGCAGATCGCAGCGCTGCGCCGCGGCGACGGCGAGCCGCCAGTACCGGTACCGCATGTTCCCGGCATCCCACGGGCCGCCTTCGGGCGCGGAGAAGACCAACGCGCTCGGCTGTTTCCCGTCGACCAGCTCGGCGAACAGCGCGGCGGTCTGCGGTGACAGCAGGACCGAGCGCCGCGACTTCGACGTCTTGACCGGCCCGAGCTCACCGGTGCGCGACAAAGCCTGCTCGACCCGCACCGCCGGGCTCGACCCGTCCAAGCACACGTGACCGGCGTGCAAGCCGAGCAACTCACCCAGGCGCATCCCCGTACCGAGCGCTGCCAGCACCAGAGGCCGCAGCGCCGGCCGGCAGGCTCCGAGCAGGACGCTCGCCTGCCCGCGATCAAGCAGGCACGCCTGCCAGGCGACGATGCGGGGCAGGCCGTTGCTGCGCTGCCCGTCAGGGCGGCGCATCGGATTGTCCGGCCGATACAACGGGACCGCATCGCGCAGCACCTGGCTGAGCACCGCCCAATGCTTGCGAACACTGGCCGGCCGCAGCTGCTGAGCGAGGGCAGCCTTCCACGGGTCGAGGTGATCGTGGCGGCTGATGTCGCCGACCCGCAGATCACCCAGATCGCGGACGACCCGGCGGCGCAACAGCTGCGCGTACTCGTCATGAGTGCTGGCGGCGACGTCGATCTTCATCCGGATCCAGTGCTCGATCCAGTCCCGCAACAGCGGCGTCGCCGTGCGCTCCACACCAGGGGAGCCGGGGTCGATCGCCGCGTACACCTGGGCGCTGGTGACCTGATGATGTCGCGACTCGATGTAGTACTTCGCCGCGATCGCCTTGACGGCGGCCGGCTCGCGGAACGTGCAGCACTGGTGGTGGCCGTCGAACCGCCACCGCAGCAGGACCGAGGTTCCTCGTTGCGTCATAGATGTCATGACCCGAGCGTTCCTCGCAGATGCAGTGTGTCGTGTAAACCGATCGAGGTCTGTCGCCCGTCATGGGGACCGTCATCCCCGATCTTTACCACCAGCGTATGAACCGGGCTTTCTCCTTCGAGCATCCCCGCCGCGTTGGCCGCCTCCTTCTCAAGGCACGCCACCGGCCAGCTGGTGTTATCCGCCCCGCGGCGGCCGTATGCTCGCCGCCATGGGTCAACGGCGACGGCGATTCACCATCAAAGCCGAGGTGACGGTCGAGGTCACCGACGAGGCGAGCCTCCAGCAGGCCGCCCTTGAACAGGTCAAAGCCGTGCAGTTCTTACCCGAGGCCGACCGCAGCCCAGACGAAATCCGGGCCGCCACCTTCGACGAGATCAGCAAAGACGCCTCGGCAGCACTCGATTGGGTGACCGACGCCCACGCCATGGTCATGACCGACGACGGCGTCGAGATCCTCGCCTCCCACCATTCGATCACCGACGAAGACCACGACGAAGATGCCGGCGACGAACCGGACTTCGCGACCTTGTTCCCGCTGTGCCACTGCGGAGCCGACGACTGCGACGCCTGCTCGGGCTATCAGCTGACACCCCGCACCGCGGCCGCGTTGTGGGCGGTGGCACAGATCCACGCCGACTTCGCCTACGACGACGTCCAGCACCACGGCGACGATCCCGTCACCGACGACAGCACCTGGGCCGCATTCAGCGAATACCCGCGCATCACCTGGAACCAGGACGCCGTCTGGCGACGCCAGGCCGCCCGCGCCTTCGACGACCTGACCACCGACCTCGCCACCGGCCACCGACCCCAGCCGACCTGCCCGGGCGAGGAGATGGCCCTGCACCTGATGCTGCGCTCAGCACAGGCCGCGATCGCCGACGGATGGGGCCCGACCCCGGACATGCTTGCGGCCCTGCCGAGGCATGACGACGACTACGACTGGGACCTAGCCCTGGAAGTCCTGCTCCAGGACAACGACATCCTCAGCCTATTCGACGAGCAGTACGACGGCATCGAAGACCCCGACACCGACGCCAACCGCCAGGCGGGCATGGGCGACTACCGGCCAGCGGCCTGGTTTCGCACCTTCAGCAACATGACACCTCGGGACGGCCGTCGACGCTTCCGTCGATGAAACCGGAAACCCGCCGCCGACCCCTGTGCCGAGGAGCGTCCCACGGTGGGTCATCGTCGGCGAGCAGCACGATGCGCTGGCCGCGACGGCACCTGCGTGCGATCGCCCGCTGCTCTCCCTCACTGGCCACGTACACCGTGACGCCAGCGAGCCGGTCCGCTACCTCACCGGTAATACGGGAGGCGACCGGACACACCACCGCCACAGCATGATGCCCGGCGAGGACCGACACACCCATCGCGTGCTCAAAATCCGCCGGCAGATGCCACGGCGGCGTCCCCATCTGCCCGGTCACCTGCCGGATCACCACCGGCGTTAGCCGCTCCTGCCGCTCCACAAGCGCGGCAAGGCGCTCCGCGTGCCGCTCGGCATCCGCCAGGCGCCGCCGTTCCAGCTGCGAGCGCTGCTGCTCCGCTTCATGCCTGGCCTGCTGCATCGCCGCGCGTTCGCCGGTGACCTGCGTGTCCGTGGCGCGTTGGGCGTCATGGACAGCCTCGGCGCGCCGCAGATATACCGGGCTGGTCCACCACCACCCGGCAGATCGACCTGTTCTGGCGTCATGCATGTTCCCGGCGGCCGGGAGGCGCACCCAGACGGCGGCATCGCGGCACACGAGCCCGACGAAGGCGTCCAGGTCCAGCGTGGCCGGCTCCCACCGCTCATGGCCTGGGCACGGCGGCGCCACCGGCAGATCGCGGTAACGCGAACAGGCGCCCGGCTGGCATCGGTCGACGTGCAGACGCACGAGGGGCGCAGCGACGCGGATGCTGCTGTACTCGACCTCCACGATGACCGCCGGCACCGCCGAAGCTACTGGCCGGTCGAACACCCACACGACCTCGACACCGTCACCGGTGTACCGCTCGGTCCGCGCGCGGGTGTCGTCGTCGTGCTGCCGCGCGAGCTGCGCCTCCCACACCACCCGCCGGCCACCGTCCGGTGAGGTCGCCAGCACATCGGCACGCCACCGGCCCTGCGGCCCGGTCGCCTCCAGCGTGGCGTGCCACCCGGCTCCACGAACTGCGGCGGCGATCGCGGATTTGAGCAGCCGATGATCTGCTGTCTCCCCGGTGAGCGGGCAGTCCGCACGCGCCGCGTCGTGCGCGAAGAACCGCAATCCGAGTGGCGACACCTTGGCGTGCATCGACTCGCCGCAGGCAGCACAGGTCAGGGTGACCCGCGGTCGTACCCGATGGATGCTCTCCCACGGCGCCCCGACACCGAGGTCGGCGCGAGTCGCATCGATGAGCCCGCCTAATCCCCGTGCCACCAATGGCATACAACGATAGTGCACAATGCGTAGACGATTGCGCTACGACGCGTGCACTATGCGAGGCGCTCAGCTTCACCGGGCACCGCTGCGCGCATCCACGAACATCCGCCGTCAGACTGCATGGAGCAGGCCAAATTGCCGGGGGAGCCCCGCGCGAACAAGTCGGGCCTACTGTGCTTGTTGCCATCGCGGAAGCAGCCCTCCCTGCCTGGCGACATGGGCGCACAGATCTCGGGGTAGATATCGGCCGGGAGCACCGTCGCCGACAGCAGACCAGAAGGGCCTCGATAGCCGCATGTGCCCACTGCCGGTGTGCCACACCAACGTTGGGTGCTCGGCCCGTAAGGCCCGAAGGGCGGCAGCGGCGAGTCCATGCCGCTGGTACGGCTCGGTCGTGTAAGGCTTGTCCACCCAGCCGATCTGGCAGTACGGGCAGATGACATATTCCACGACGAACGCCTGCCCGCCGTAAAGGTTCGCTTGCCGGCAGCGCCATCCGAAGTACCGGCCAGAGACGGTGTCCTGCCACGGTGTCCGCAACGTCGGCAGCTGGCCTACGGTGTACCGCGGTCGGCGGTCGATGTGGCCGCGGGTCAGGTGGTAGAGCGCGGAGCGCACGGGCGTGCGTCCCGAACACCGACCGACATCGGTATACGCCTGATCCCGCAACCGCTGAAGGTCGCGATCGAGATTCACTCGCATTTACCCCCATTTTTACTGCGCGCGTCTGACCGTGGCGCATGGCAGCTGCATTGAACGGTGCGATCAACCGGTTCCACGGGCGGGACGACGATTTTGGTCATGACGTAGACGCTCGATCTCCGTGTCGATGATGCCCTCTTGATCGACGTCGCTGATCTCGTAGTCGACGATGCTGGGGTCGGTCGCGCTGCTGTGGGCCCTTTTCGCGTCGCTGTCGTGCGCGTACGCCTGGAATAGTCTGCGCTTGTCGTGCAGGATCGCCTCGAGATGCTCGTCGACGGAACCCTTGGCCAGCAGCCGGTATACCTGCACCGAGCGGCCTGCCCCATCCGGTATACACGGCGAATGGCCTGCTCCTCGGTGGAGGGCTTGAGTGCGGGTTCGGTGAGCACGACCACGGACGCGGCTTGCAGGTTGATGCCTTCACCGATCGCTTGGATCTGCCCGATCAGCACAAAATGCCCGTGGTGCGCGGTGAATCGGTCGATCGCCTCCTGCCGCCGACCGGCTGGGGTTTTACCGGTGAGCAGCATCTGCGGGGACTTCGCCAAGGCAGCCGATACCGCTTCGATGACATCCAGGAACTGGGAGAAGATGACGACTTTCCAGCCCTCGGCGGCCGACTGGGCGACGATGTCGAGCAACCGGTCGATCTTGGCGGTGACGGTGCCGACAGGGGCGTAGGCGGCCCGGCGCATGTCGGGGAAGTGGCGGCGTGCCACCGCGTCGGCGTACACGCGTGCTTCGGCGGTGTCGAGTTCGACCCAGTCGTTCTCCTCGACCAGCTCCGGCAACTCCCGCAGCACATCTTCCTGGTTGCGCCGCAGGTACACCTGCGCGACGCGTTCACGGAAGCGCACCGGGTGGACGAAACCACGGTCTCGAGGGACGAGCGTGTGTGCCAGCTGCCGCTTTGGCGTGGGGAGCCTCGGCTGGATTCGTTTTAGCTGCTGCCGTCGCTCTCGTAGCTTTGAACGCCGTCCGTTGCCGGCAACAAACCCAAGAGCGGACTCGGCGCGCTCGGACGCCGGTCAGACACGGCGTGACCACCAAGCGTGACGGCTCGGTGGTCGGTGCGCATTATCGGCGGCAGAAGAGTGCATGTTCTTGCCGTTTGGCAGGCGCTTCGTCAGAACTCAGCTTCCGCCCTTTGCAATCCTCTTGCGAAGCTTTGCGGTCCCCGGAAAATCGGTCATCTTCGGTAGCCGGGGCGGCGACACAGCGTTATCAGCAGTTGGCCTCGAACTCGTTGTCTCCTTAGCATTCTTTTCTGCGGGCTCAGCGCCTTGCACCGCGAGAATCACGCCGAGAAGCGCGCCGATAGTAACCGTCATTGCATCTATCAGATGATCGACCCAATACCTAGTCCGAGAGTCCTCGAACGTCACACTGTACAGCGACTCATTTTTGATATTGTCCCAGCTAATTCCGTTCAAGGCATCATCGCGGGAGGTGGTCGGCAGGATCCGCACCAAGTCCGCCTTATCGCGAGGAAGCAATATAGAGAGTTTTACCGCCGGGGCTTCCGGATCATCAGGATTGCGCGGATATGGCGCAAGCTCGAATGGCGAAGGTATTCCATTGTCGAGCATTATGGAGAACGAACCTCGGCCCCACCCATCCCGCCGAAAGCCGGCCGTACCGGTATAGACTGCGACTACCGGCTCTGGTTCATCATCCCCATGCTTGAAAGGCAGAGGAGCGGTCATCACGCCAGCACTTAGACCTTCTATGGCACCTTGCGGAACAGAAAATTGGTCGTCCGGAAGCTGTGGGACCTTTGCGGCGCCGGTCGGGAGATCAATTCCCGCTTTGCATGAATGGGGGCCAACCGTGGCGGCGGTCACAGTAAGCATTGCATCGTATGTGTTGTCGGAATGCAAAGATAAATTCAGTTCAGGCGGTGCTGATAGTTCAATACTTGACCCTTCCGGGCAGTTAAATCCGACAGCGACGGCGGAGAATCGGTGCGGCCCGGATGGGAAATCCTTGTAAATCGCGAAACCCCCTACCGCACTGGCCACAAGCAGGAGGGTGAGAGCTGTCCACCTGATCAAAGACGCTGCGAGCTTCACATCTTTAGGATAGCAGCGATTTGGATTGTCCTTAGCCACTCTCCAGGGCACATCCCGTTAAGCCGGGCACCACGTGTCGGGGTGAGTCGGCGCATTATCATCGGCAGATCCGTGCACACGCCCGCTCGGTGTTCCATCGCAAACGGTGGCCTGCCTATCGGCCTGATCGGACCCAGGCCCGCGTGCGGTCCGCCACGCCGCGCTTCCGCGGCGGCCGACCGGACCCCCACGAATCTGCACCCCGGAAGTAGCGACAGCGCCAGCGCGATGGGCTGTCGTACCGCGACGTCGAGGAGCTGCTCGCCGAGCGGGGGATCGAGGTCGATCACGTGACGGTCTACCGGTGGGTGCAGCGGTTCACGCCGCTGTTGGCCGACGCGGCTCGGTTCGCTCGGCACTTGCCCGGTGACCGGTGGTTCGTTGACGAGACCTACGTGAAGGTCAACGGCGTGTGGCGCTACGTCTACCGGGCGGTCGACCAGCACGGACAGGTCATCGACGTGCTGCTGTCGGCCCGCCGGGACGCCGCGGCCGCTCGCCGGTTCTTCACGCGGGCGCTGCGGATGCTCAAGGTAATACCGACTGAGGTGGTCACCGATGCCGCGCCGGTTTACCCGGGCGTGCTGGACGAGCTGGTGCCCTCGGCGTGGCACCACGTCGAGCGGTACGCGAACAACCCGATAGAGGTCGATCACGGTCAACTCAGGCGCCGGCTGCGACCGATGCGCGGGCTACAGACTGATCGGACAGGGCAGGTGGTGATCGCCGGGCACGCGTTCCTGCAAAATCTGCGCCGCGGTCACTACGAACTCGGAGTCGACGCTCGCCCGGCTTTGCGGGTCGCTGCGGCGTTCACCGAACTCGCCCAAGCGATCTGACAACTGTCTGGCCGGGCTCAGCGTGTCCGCTGATCCCGCAACGCAACGGAGCCCCGAGGGCCGGCTCCGTCGCTGTGCGGACATCTTCCGGCCTCCCAGTGCAACGTCCTGGTATGAGGCGCCCCTCGGCTGGCCCCGTAGCTCCGAGGTGAGAGTGGCCGACTCGGCGAGCGTTCCGATCTCGACCCACGCTTGGCGGTCAGGGTGGCAGGCGCCGGCGTCCGACGCCGGCCACCACGGGGGCGTGCAGCAACGCCAAAGCGGCACTTCAGACGCGACCGTCATCTTCCCGCGGCCGTCCGGCCGCGCGGACCCTGCCCCCACCACGCCCGGGCGCCGTGAGATTCCGCCCCGTTGGGGGCACTCCTCCTCCGGAGCGACGTAGCGGGGGAGCGCAGCGCCTGCCGTCGAGAACACCACCTCGACAGAGGGCTTGTCGGGGCAGCCGCTCGAGGGGGACACCACTCCCCTCGAGGTGGGGACACCGCTCGGCGCCCGGGCCGACCGGTAGGCGCGCCGGTCGGGCCGTACCATCGGCGGTCGTATCCGGCCGGTCTGCGTCCCGGTGTTCCCCGGGCCAGGCGCGGACCGGCTGTCACCGTTCGCTCAGTCGCTGTGGACGTCGCGGGCGGCTGCCGCCCCGGCCCGGCGGATCCGGGTCACCGTTCCGGAGATCGCTTCCTGGATCTCCTCGGCAAGCAGCTGGGAGCTGCCCCCGGCCTCACGCAACTGCTGCAGACCCACCGCGCCGAGCACGGCGGCGCCCGTGAAGTAGCCCGCGGTCAGGCCCGCCGCGGCGAGTTTTCGCGGCAGAGAGGTTTCCAGGATGCGCAGTACGGTGGCCGACGCCGCCCCCGATGCCCAGAACGGCACAGCCAGCGGCCGCTCCGAGGAGGATCGCGCCCGAAGCGGCGGGACGGGCCGCTTCGACGAACTCCGTCCGTACCGTCTGCACCTCTTCCCGGCCACATCTGCCATGTCGCCGGCCAGCCGGTCCGCAGCGGACTGCTCGCAGCCGGGCCGGCCGGTGCCGCCCGCGGTGTTCGAGGTGGCTGCCCGCGCTCGTGCGGGCCGGCTGCCGTTGACGTGTCACGCCGGCGCCTCCATCGGGAGCGGTGTATTGGTCAAAGCCGGCGCGGGGTAGTGGGCGGGCATGACCGAGACGCGGATAGAAGAGCTGATGTCCCTGGAAGAGCGAGGATGGGCCGCCCTGTGCCGAGGCCAGGGCCGGGCCTTTTACGAGGTGATGCTGGCCGATGACGCCGTCGTCGTCGTGCCCGGCGCCTTGCTCGACAAGGCACAGACCTTGGTGTCCTGGGACGGTGCGCCCCCGTGGGAGTGGTACGACGTGGTGAAGCGCCACGTGGCGCAGCTGGGCGAGGCTGCCGTCGTGGTCTACGACGTCACCGCCTGCCGTCCCTTGGAGACGCCATACCGGGCGACGGCGTCGAGCACGTATGTGCGCCGTCCGCAAGGCTGGCGGCTCGTGCTGCATCAGCAGACGCCCTGGGCCTGACCAGCGGCGCCCCGTGGGCCTATCCGAGGATTTGCTCCAGCAGCAGGAACACGACCAGGGCGAGGAACAGGGCGCTGGTGACACAGGGCCGTTCGTCGCGTTCGTGCGCCTCGCGGAGGAGTTCCTCGAGGCGAGGAAGAGCAGGGAGACGGCGAGGAGTGATCGTGTTGCAGGGCGACGCCCAGCAGGAGGGCGTCGAGGGCGAAGTCGACCGCGAGGACGCCCAGGGAGGCGCCGCCGCCGCGGCGTTTCCAGGCTCCGGGACAGGTATTGCAGGCCCCCGTCATGAGGGCGGTGCCCGCGGCGATGCCGAGCGCGACGGCGTACGGCGAACGGTCCTCGATCCCGCCGAGCAGTTCGACGGCGATCAGGGTTATCAGGCCGCCGGTGGCGAAGTGCAGCAGGATGCTCCACTTCGTCGGGCCGGGCGGGCGCCAAGCGATCAGGGCGCGCTGGTCGGCACAGTGGCGGCGGGTGCCGGGGTGTACAGCAGCGCGATGATGAAGGCCGCATGGCTGTCGCTCTTCCCTGCGGGTGTGTACGCCAATCGCACGGATGCAACGGTTTGCGGCGCCGCACATCCAGCGCGGCTGGGCCGCCGGCGGTCACGCGGAGGAGGAGTCCTGGCAGCCGGTTCGGTGCTCGAAGAGGGTGTGCCCGTACCAGCATGCCGGTATTCAGTCGTGCTCCTGCACCACCTGCTCGGACCCGCACCTCAGGCGGCGGTAGGTGCCGGTCTCCGGGGCGGTGGTCCCCGCTTCCACGTGGAGCACGCCCTTGTCCACTTCCATGGGATCCTCCCTGACAGGCTCGGGTCAGGCCGGGTAGGCAATCGTGGTGAGCAGGGCGTTCTCGGCTTGCCGGGAGTCGAGTCGGGTGTGCTGTGCCACGACCGGACGGTCGCTGCGGATGACGCTGGCGTATGAGGTGTCCCGCGGTACCTCGGGGTCGCGCAGATCGTTGAAGCGCTGGTGGACGGTGCGGCGGGCCGGAACCGTCAGTTGCCATGGGCCGAGCGGTTCCGCGTCGGTCAGGAAGACCGTGATCTCGACGTGCGCGTCCTCGTCGCCGGTGTTGAGCAGGCACACCGTTTCGTGGCTGAGCATCTGCGGCTCCGGGCCGTTCGACGAACCGGGGATGTAGCCCTCCGCGATGACCCAGGTGGTGGCGCCGAGCGGATCCATTATCGACTCTCCTTCCGCGGTCGGGGCCGCACCCTACCCGGGCCTTCCGGACTCAAACGGGTGTGCTCTGATGCGGGATGGCCAGCGCCGCCGGGGATCATCGCGAGGGCTGGAGGCCGTCGTCGCGCAGGCGCCGCAACACCGCCTGCAACACGGGCGCCGGCGGGATCTCCTCGAGCAGCTGGCCGCCCGTGTCGAGGTCGGCCCGGATCCGTGTCGCCACCGCCCCGTCTGCCCGGTCGAGCAGTCTTCGGTACGCCTGGACGACGTCGGCAGCCGTCGCATGCTGTTGCGATTCGTGAGCCGCGCCGAGGATCGCGTACAGCGTGTCGAGGGCGTGATCCAGGTCGTCGTCCGGGTAGACGATCGCCGACCGTTCGGCATCGTCGGTTATGTCCGGCTCGTCCAGCCAGCGGGCCACCAGATCGCGGAGCACGTGGATCGCGCGGCGAGCCACTTCCGGATTCTGTTTGGCCGTGGAGGCGCTGGTCCAGGCGATGTTGCCGATCTGGTCCATGCCGGTGGTCGCGTCCACGTCCGGGTCCGGCTCGGCGGCGATGAGCACGGCGCCGCGGATCTCGTCGGCCAGGCGCTTCGCTGCCTCCGGGTCGTCATCTCGCACCGTGGCGATCCTGTCGCCGAAGGCCACCGCCTGCCCGAGCGGGACCCACAATCTGATCTCCGCCTCGGGGACCTGCTGCAGCGCGCCGGCGAGACGGCGCAGGTCGATGCCCACCACATATCCCATGGTCCGGGCGTGGTAGGTCGCCGTGACGGGGCGGCTGCTCAGTTCCCGCCGCCGGGTACGCCGGATGATGTCAGCCTCGTGCCGGCGTCCGTGCAGAGTCCGGTCATGGATCTGGCGCAGGACGCTGGCGGGGCGCATCTGGTCGAGTGTCGAGTACACCAGCAGGAGCAGTGACGCCAACGCCACGACGGTCAGCAGGGTGGCCAGCGTGGCCCCGAGGACGGGAGGTGTGTCGTTCTGCACGGCAAGCAGCACCACGTAGGAATATAGGGAGAGTCCCAGGAAGAATCCGAAGAAGATCTGGTTCGTTCGCCGGCGCATGAATTGGTCGAAGACCACGGGAGACAGCGTGCTCGCGGTCTGCTGAACGGCGAGCAGCAGCACCGAGAACGTGATCGAGGTGACGGTAACGAGCCCGGCTGCAATGGACTGCAGAGTCTGCACCGCCGCCTGCTTGCCCACGAGGTGTTCGAAGGCTCGCCGGACGGCCTCGAGTGCACTGACATGGCTCTGATCTATCAGTATGGACAGCGTCGCCAGCAGCAGGAACAGGGCGATGACCGCGAGCGGAACAGCCGCAAACTCGTGCATGGCCTGGCGCAGTCGCCGCCGTGCGCGCAGACGCTTGTCGTCGGCCTGCGCGCTGGGAACACGGTCTGCCACTGGGTCGCACTCCTCACCGTGACCGGAGGGCTGCTGCCTTGTGCGCCTCGGCATCGCCCGTCTTCGCCGTCTCCGGCGGGAAGCGGCCGCCGGTACCATTGCCTGCCTGCCTGCCTGCCCGTCAGCGCTTCAAACGATCGACGAGCCGTCCTCCGCGCGGTCCGGGCCTGCACCGATCCACATGCCGGGCATGATCAAACTCGGCGAGGTCCGTGCAGCGGGATTCATCGGGGAGCAGGGGACGGAACGTGATGTCCCAGGCCTTGTCACCGGATCGCCACGGCGTGAGCACGCTCGCGTGCGCTGCGGCTTCGCGTAGCCGGTCGGCCTCGGCGCCGGTCACCACCATGCAGCCGACGCGGCCGTCGGTCGCCACGGCCGCGTCAGGCAGTGCAGGCCCGGGCCATCGGCGCGCCGGGCGGGGCTCGCCAGGGCTTCGTCGGCCGGGGCGTACGGCCGGGCCAGCGCCGCCGAGAGTCGCTGCGGTACGGCTCGGGTTTCGGCAGGCGGTCGCTGGTCGGCAGGCGACCGACTCGCTGAATGAAGTCCGTGAGCCGCTTGCGTGCGGCTCGCTGCACCGCCGTGAGGTCCGGGTCGCCGGCCGTCGTCTCGGTCAGGGTGGGAACCTGCATGCGGTGCACGCCGTAGCCGGTGACCGCGGTGACCACGGTCGTCGTGGCGTCGGCCACGCCGGGATCGCTGAAGTCCGTACCCGGCGCCACGCCGGCCGCGACCGCATCCACGGCCAGGTGGGCCACCGGTCCCATTCCCGCGTCCTGGACTTGGAGGGAGGGGAGTGCCGGCGGACGACCGAGGTTGCGATGTTCACCGAGGGCGGCGAGTCGGTGGCCTACGCCGTGGTCTGGCGCTCTGCTGCGTATGCCCGTGCGGGTGGCGGTGAAGACCGCTATCCCCGCCACACCCGCCTGGTGGGTGTGCACGTCGGCGAAAAGGGGCGTCGAGTCGTCGGGTCTTCTCACGGTGTCGTCGTCCAGCGGGCTCTGCAGCGGGCATCGCGGCGTCGCCGGTCAACCGTCGTATCGCGCCGTCGGGGCGTCGGCTCCTCGAGGCTGCGCGCCGGGGCTGGGCTTGCGCCCGTTACTGAACGTGACCTTGTCAAAGTGGACCTCCACCGGATCGGCGTACCGGGCGCCGTTGACCGGGTCGTGCCGCATGTAGGTCGGCGGGTCAATGTGCACCGTCACGTCGTACGGCCCGGTGCCGGGGAGTTGAGCGTTGCAGCCGTAGTGGTGCAGGAAGGGATGCCAAAGGAACGGCAGGTCGGCCGAGAGCAGGGGACTGCCGTCGTGCAGCATCTCCACCCGCACCGACAGGCCGGGCACGAAGCGGCCGTCGCCGGCATCGGCCACCGCCACCTCGAGGTGCACGTTGGCGTCTTCGGCAGCCTCGCGCCAGATCAGGTGGCCGTCCTGCGGCGCGTACATTCCCTCGGCCTCCTCATTGACGAAGGCGACCACGTAATCGCCGGCGCCGGCGGTGGCGGCGCCGTCTTCCGCCGCCATGGCCCGCAGCGCCTTGCCGTACGCGTCCCCCTCGCGGCGCGCCACGTCCAGCTGCTCGGCGGTGGCCTCGTTGCTCGGCCGCATGGGTGCAGATGTCATGCTGGTTCTCCTTGTCATGTGGCGATTCGGGTCCGGCCGCCCTACCCCGCTGGACCGTCCGCAAAGCATGCGGGCCGCTCGAGTGATGGGCCGGCCACCGCTCGAGCGGCGACTCTCGCACCACGGATCAGAACGACGCGAAGCGTTCGCTCAGGATGACGGCGACATCGATCAGAACGCCGCGAAGCGTCTGCCCGGACGGCGCGTCCCCCTTGACATTGTTGTGGCAGTGGGGACGTCGGCTGCGGCCCGCCATGTCGGTCGTAGATAAAGGCCGAACAGCGACCCCGGCAAAGTGGTCTTCAAACCGTCACATTTGGGCGCGATCGGATACCTCGCTGGCGGCCCGCGGTTCTCAGGCCCATGTGGTGATGTCCGCGGCCACGAGGAACTTGTGGCCCTCGTACCGCTCGTACACAGACGCGGGGCCGAGGTCGTACGTGGTGAAGAATCGGCTGTAGGTGAAGCGTTCGATGACGCCGTACACGGTCACGAGGCTCGGCGGCTCCAGCCCGGCCGGCCCATCACCGAGGATCAACAGCCCCTGGTCGGGCAGGTCGGCATCGCGGATGACGAACGACTGTTTTGTCAGCACGGTAGAGACCCCGGCGGTGATCATGAGCCGTGTACCGACGTTGCTGACCTCGATGGTGTTCAGCAGTGCGGTGCTCCTGGGCCGCGGGTCGTCCTCGTGGTGCCGCACGGACGTGCAGCCGCCCACCAGGACGAGCAGGAAGGCGCAGATCACGCCTGCGGTGGTCCAGTGCGTGGTGGTGAGCCCGTTGCGCGATGAAGTCATTCGTGATCACCCAGCCGATCGATGTCCGGTTGCCGGCGGCGAAGGGGGCGATCTGTTCACACTAATCGCCGTCTTCGGCAAACGGTGCACGTGACTGTGACAGTTGCATGACCCGAGAACTGTCAGGCCGCAGACGGGGTCGCAGAGGCGCCGCCATGGCAGCGATTGCTGGGTTCCGGACGCACCACGTTGCCCGGCTGAACCAGGGCGTCCACCGTGACGGACCCAGCGTCGTCGAACGTAAACGTGACCGGGATGGTCGTTCCGGCCAGCACCGCACGGTTCAACCCGACCAGGCGCGCGTGGTAGGCGTCGAACGGCGGAACGCCGGGCGGTGATTGTGCGAGGTTCGGCTTCGCCGGCCGCAGCACGAGGGCTGGAACCACGGTGGCCGTCCCGTCACAGTCGTCGTCCCAGCGCACCTGCCCCGTGCGGGCGTACGGGCTGGTCAGGGAACGGAGGACATCCGGGTAGGTGCCTTGGTTCAACGCCGTGAACCAGACGCGGGCGTCGTCACCCACCCGGTACCGCGCGTCGGGCGGTGCTTCGATGTGAACGCTGCGCAGCAGGATCGAGCCAACGCGCGCGTTGGCCCCCATCACGCTTGCCTGAAAGGGCGGCTCCCGGTCCCCGGGGATGGTTCGCGGGAGGTCCGTGCCGCATCCACCTATCGCGGCCACCATCACGACTGCCGCGCACGCTACCCATGGTCGTCTCTTCATTGCCATGGCCCTAGGCGTACCCGGGTCGGTCCGATGCCATAGGAGCTTGCGCCGCAGTTCAGCCCGGCCCGTCGATGGTTCCGCCGACCTGGTCCTCGCGGTAACCGAGCACCGCGTGGTAAACCACAGCGCACAGCGGGACGGCGATGAGGGCTCCCGCGACCCCGGCCAGCAGTGTGCCGGCGGTGACGGCGAGCAGCGTGATGACCGGATGGATCCGGATGGCGCGGCGCATCACCAAGGGCTGCAGCAAGTTGCCTTCGAGCTGCTGCACCACCACGACGGCGATGACCACGACGACGGCGTCGCCGGCGCCGTTGGTCACCAGCGTGACGAGAGCCGCGGCGGCTCCGGCCACGGTGGCACCCACAATCGGCACGAACGCCGAAACGAACGTGAGGACCGTCAGGGACAACGCGAGAGGAACTCGGAGGACGAAGAGCACCGCGCCGATGCCGACCGCGTCGACGGCGGCGACCGCAGCCGTGCCGTGGGTGTACGACTGGAGGGTGTGCCAGGCCGTACGGCCGGCCCGGTCGATCCGGCCGGTCTGCCGCGACGGCAAGTGACGTACCAGCCAGCACCACATCGCTTCGCCGTCGCGCAGGAAGAAAAACAGCAGGAACACAGCCAGCAGGGCGGCGGCGAGGAACTCCGCGGCGGTGGTGGCGCCGGCGACCGGGCTCGGCAGGCTCTTGCGGAGCGCTGCGGCCACGCTGGTGACGATGTCGTCGAGCCGACGTGCATCCAGTCCCGGCAGGGTGTCCACCGCGGTCTGCCGCAGTCGTTCCAGTCCGGCGACGACCTGGGCGCTCAGGTCGTCAAGTTCCATCGTGGCCCGCCTGCCGATCAGGTAGCCCATCCCGGCCAGGGCGGCTACCAGGGCGAGGACGCTGATGAGCGCCGCCAATGAGGCCGGCACCCGCCACCGGGTCAGCCGTCCGGTGAGGGGGTCGATGAGCGCGGCCAGCAGCAGCGCAGCGATGATCGCCATGGTCATGGGCGCCAGCCGGGTCGAGATCCGGACGACCACGGCAGCCCCCAGCGCGAGGACGAGCAGGGCGGCAACAGTGCTGGCGGCCCGGACCAGACGGCTGGGCGACCGCGAACCGCCGGGTAGGACCGGCGGCGGCGGGCCACCGCGCCGGTCCGTCACCGCCCGCGCCGAATCCACGGCCCCGCCAGTGCGCTCATGACCGTCGCTATGACCAGCAGGGCCGCGCCTACCAGGATGGCGGTCTTGATGGAGAACGTGACCCCCACGCCGGCAGTCACCGCTCCCGCCACGGCAAGGATCATCAAGAGGATCCGCACGTCACATCGCCTCCTTGATGCCGCGCCGAATCAGCCAGGAATTGACCGGATAAGAGGTGAGGAACCCGGCGGCCATGCCGATCTGCATGAGGAACCAGTACGCGGCTGAGTCCGGGCGCAGGTGTGGATCGGGGAAGAACACGAAGGCCATGAGCGCCATCCAGGCGAACAGGCCCACCTCGAAGGCGGTCAGGGAGAGCACGTCGGCCTTCGCGGCCTCCAGCAGACCCTTGCGGACGGACAGGCCGCGCATCGGGACGATGGCGAAGAACTGGAACACGATGCCGAATGCGAGCGCGAGCACGTAGTCGCCGATGAACTCCGCCCAGATGGCCGTGCCCGCGACGGTGATGCCGAGAAGGAAGATGCCGGTCTCGGCGACGATGTCGCCGAGGGTGCACCCGGCCCCGCAGTGCATGACGCCGACGGTGGTCGTGGCCCATCGTGGCTTGTCGGGCGGGTTAACCTGCGCGTCCTTGCTCTGTGGCCTGCCGTAGCGGGCGTACATCCAGACCGCCAGCGGGCCCAGGTAAAGGGCGTTGATCGGCCACACCGCTTCCATCACCGCCATCCGCTGGCGGTGGCCCTGCAGGTAGATGTCAGCCAGGATCGCTGCGGCACAGAGCCCGCCGATCGCGAGGGCGATCCAGGCGAGGCCGGTCAGCCAGGTCGGCGGCATTGCTGTTCCTCCGGTAGGGGACGGGAGTGAGGGCGCCCCTACCCGGATGCCGATCTCCTACACGCTCATCGGTGCCGGGCCGCCGGAGTCATCGCGTTCACCGCCGAACGCAGATCCGGAAACGTGCGGAAGACGCTGTCCAGCCGCATGGTGTGCAGAACCGTGCGCACGAACCGCGACGGCGCCACCAGGTCGAACGTTGCACCGTGCTGCTTGGCCTCCTGCCTGGCCCGGACCAGCAGGCCCAGGGCTGCCGAGTCGATGAAGTGGGCCGCATGCAGATCGACGACCACGTGGCGATGCCGGGCGGCCGCCCGCATGAGGTCGTCGCGCAGCCGTTCGGCCAGGGCGGCGTCGAGATCGGCCAGCGGCGTGATGGCTGTGACATCGACGTCGTCGTGAGTGCGGATGTTGTACGACGCGCTGTGGTGGGCGGGTCGGCTCTCGCCCGCCGACTGCTGCGGTGTTGCGGAGGTCCGGCTGCACTGCGGGCACCGATGCGGCCCGGTCGAGAACGCCGATCCGGTCCAGCCGAGGGCGATGACGACCGGCCACACCAGGTCGCCGTCCCGGGTGGTGTCGATGGCACTGTCGTCGCTGCCGCACGTGTCGCAGATGAGGGCCGCAGTCCCGTCACCCGCGGGGACGACGGTCATCGCGGCCGGTCCGCGCCGGGGTACCGGGAGCCCTGCGGCCGCCGATCCGCCGTGATGGCGACCAGGACCACCGCCGTGGCGGCGAAGATCACCTGGAGGATCACCTCCGTGGCGGTCAATCCGTCGGTGCCGAAGCCGGCGAACCTGCCCACGACGGTGCCGAACATCGCGGCGCCGATGGCGACGGCGAGCGGTACCCAGAAGGGGACGTCGCGCTGGGTCGGCACGATCCATCGGGCGCTGAGGCCGAGGACCAGCCCGACCACGAGGGCGGTCACCAGGCTGCTGGGGGTCATGAGCGTCGTCCTTCGATGCCGCGGCTGCTTTCCGGTGTTGCTTGAGACTGCCCGCCGGGTGCGGCGAAACGTGCCCGGCGGTATGACAGTCGGATGACAAATGCGGCGGCGGGGGGCTCCGCGCAGGTGGCCCGCGGCTGCTCGGGGCATCATGCGGGTATGGGTCCTGCGCTGCTGGTCGAGGACGAGGGCGGCCTGAGCGCCGAGCCGAGCCGATGAAGGTCGGGCTGCGGACACGCGTCAGCGCCGCCTTCGCCATCGGTGCGCTGCTGCTGTCGGCCTGCGTCTCCATGGTCTCGTATGAGCTGGCCCGCAGCACGTTGATCCACGAGCGTGAACGGACTGCCGTACGCACGACGTACTTCGACGCGGCCGTCGTCGACGCGGGGCTGCCCAGCCGATCCTCCGACGTGGGCGAGGTCCTGCGGTCCCTGGACACGGGCGGGGATCGGTACGTCCTGCTGCATCGCGACGGCCAGTGGTACTCGCGCGGCGCCGGTCCCTCCGCGGGTGCCGCCGTGCCGCGGGCGCTGCAGGGCATGACCGGACACGGTGAAGCCGGATTGCAGCGCACCGTCGAGGACGGGCAGCCGGCGCTGGTTGTCGGGATCCCCCTCTCATCGGGCGTCTTCTACGAGGTGGTGGCGCTCACCGAGCTGGAGCGCACCCTGAAGCTTCTCGCGCTCGTGTTGACCGCGGTGGCGATCATGGTGGCTGGTGGCGGTGCGGCCCTCGGCTTCTACGTCACCCGCCACGCGCTGCGTCCGTTGACGGCCGTGGCCGCTGCCGCCGGGAACATCGCCGAGGGTGACCTGGACACGCGCCTGGACCCGGACACCGAACCGGACCTGGCGCAGCTGTCGATCTCGTTCAACCACATGGCCGATGAGCTGTCCCGGCGCCTGCAACGCGATCGCCGGTTCGCCGCGGACGTCAGCCACGAGCTGCGCTCACCCCTGCAGACCCTCTCCGCCGCCGCGAGCGTCGTCGACCGGCGCCGGAACGGCCTGGACCCGAAGGCAGCTGCGGCCATCGGCCTCATCACGGAGGAGATCAGCCGCTTCCAGGACCTCGTCGACGACCTGCTCGAGCTTGCCCGCAGCGACCAGCCGGCCCACCGGGAGCCGAGCGACATGCGCGCGCTCGTCACGCGTGTCTGCCGCAGCCGCGGCCTGTCCGAGGACCTGGTGGAGGCGGATCCCAGGACGCCTGAAGTCTGGACGGTGGACCGGCGCCGGATCGAGCAGGCGCTTGGGAATCTTGTGGACAACGCGGTGCGCTACGGCGGGGGACCGGTCGCGGTGCGTCTGGGCTGCGCCGGCGACCGCCATGTCATCGAAGTCGACGACGCCGGGCCGGGTGTGGCAGAGGAGAACCGTACGGTGATTTTCGACCGGTTCGTCCGCGGCTCGGCGGCGAACGCCCGCGGCGACGGCGACGGCACCGGACTCGGCCTATCCATCGTGGCGCAGCACGCCGCCGCCCACGGCGGCGTCGTGAGCGTTGGCGACCGCCCCGGCGGCGGCGCCCGGTTCCGGATGGAGTTCCCATGATGACCCGCATCGGGCGGCTCGCCGTCGGTCTGGCCACCTGCCTGCTCGGGGCCGCCTGCGGCCTGCCGGCCGAGGACGAGCCGCGCCAGGCCGACCTCCCGAGACGCCCGTTGACCAGCCCCACGGCGACGGCCGCCGGCATCGAGCCGCCGGGCGATGTGGTGGAGGTGCTCTGCCTCGTCCGCGACGCTCGCCTCGTGCAGGCGGTCCGCCGGGTCGGGGCCTCCCCCACCGTGCAGCGCCAGCTGGAGAGCCTCGCGGCCGGACCTACCGAGGCCGAGCGCGCCAACGGCCTCACGACGGCCCTGGCCACGACGTCGGTTCGGGTCGATGTGCCGGCCGGCAGCACGCAGGCGCGCGTGGAGGTCGCCAAGACCGACGAGGGCAACGCGCGCAGCGACGAGATGATGGCCTACGGACAGATCGTCTGCACGCTGACGTCGCGGGTGGACGTCAATTCCGTGGTGTTCACCCGTGACGGCAAGGTCCTGCAGGTGCCTCGTGGCGACGGCTCGCTGTCCCGGGGCCCGTTGGGTGCCGGTGATTACGCGAGTCTGATCGCGCCGGCGTGATTCGGGGCCCGCCGTACGGTCATCGAACTGTCATGCCGTCGGGGGTCTGTTGCCATGCCGTGCGGCAACTGTGGCTGATGACGACGAGTCGCCACGGCAGGAGAACGCCATGTCTTACTGGTGGTACCCCGATTGGTACAACGGCCAGTCCTACCTCGGACGCTCGCGGCCGGCCGGCGAACCGGACGGTGGGCGTGATGTCACCGACCCGCAGAAGCGCTTGGCCCGGGCGGTGGCCGAGGCGTTCTTCGACGACGCCGCGGTGACGGGCGGACAGTTCGACCTGAGCGTGCAGAACGGCGTGGTGATCCTGGACGGCGTGGCCGACACCGAGGCCAGCCGTTCCGCGGCCGTGGTGCGGGCGTGGTCGGTCCCCGGTGTGCGGGACGTGTGCAACGCCCTCACCGTCAAGAAGCACCGCCGCCGCTGATCAGGTGGATGGCCGCGTGCACCCTCACCACCCGGCCGGAGGGCGCCACCACGGGATCGGCGACCAGGCGGATCACCGACGGCGTGCCGCCGCGATGCAGCCGTAGGGTGAGGTCGAATGGCTGCTGTGCGCCGGTCAGGCGCTGGATGGCGGTGGTCAGCGCGGCGGAGTCCTCAGTGGCCACGTAGCGGGGGAGTGACACGAGTTTGATCGGACCCCGGCTGGGGTCGCGCTGCAGGATCCGGTAGGCGTCCGTCGACCAGTCGGCCCGGCCTCGCATCAGATCCCACTCGGCCCAGCCCGCACCGGTCACCCGCTGCAGCCGCTCCAGACGGGACGCCAACTGTCGTTCGGCGTCGTGGAACTGCCAGTGCACGAGCAGCCCGTCACCGAACCGGGCGGCGCGCATACTCACCACCGTCAGCCCTTCACCCTCGGCGGTCAGCACCGACATGGGCGTCGGTGGAAGCTGGAACGGCTCACCGCTGCACAGCGCATGCACGTATCCGTCGAAGATGCCGACGCCGGCCACGTGCGGGTAGACGTCGAGCATCCGCCGTCCGCAGAACTCGTCGGCGCGACGCCCGCTGGCGTCGATGGCCGCCGGGCTGCACCGGTCGAACCGGAAGTCGACGATCTCCCCGCTGCCGTCGCGCACCGGCGCGAGCAGGGCGAAGGAACCGGGCAAGGTCTCCAGGACCGCTTCCACCCAGTGAGCGGCGGGTGAGGCGACCGGCGCGCCGCAGTCGTCCCACAACAGCTGGGACAGCCGCCGGCCGCAGGCCTCGGCGACCGCGCTGACGTAGGCCCGGGTGCCCGGTTCCGGCAGTTTGCCCTCCTCCCAGATGATCGAGGCGACGCCGAAGGTGCGTTCCCGGTCACGCAACGGGATGCAGGCCCGCAGCTCGCCCTCGCCGAGCAACTCGTAACCGAGCTCGGCGGCCTCCTTCCTGCCGATCCACAGCGGGCGGCCGTTGACCACGGCGCTCAGGAACGCCACTTTGAGCGTTCCCGGCACGCGCTGCCAGGCGCTCGCCAGGCCCTTGGGCAGGCCGTGGGTGGCGACGAGGCGGACGGCGCCGTCGGGCTCCAGGACAGCCAGCAGCACAGCCGTGACGCCGATGTGGCGCAGACCCTCTGACCAGGCGGCCTCTGCCAGCTCGGACGGGTTGCCGGCCGCGGACAGGGCCGCACAGGCGAGGTGGTACCGGGCAGTGGCCACCTCGGGGAGCAGGGAGACCACGGGAGGGCCTGCCTCGCCCGGGAGTCGTGCGCTGTCGCGGGGCGGCGTCACGTAGCGCTCCGGGACAAATCCGTCACCGCCGGGGCGTCCGGACGCCGGTTCCGGGATGGGTGCGGCGATGCCCAACAGGCCGGCGGCCACCTCGGCCACCTTCATGTTGCTGCGCTGCGAGATCTGGGACAGGTGGCTGAAGGCCTCGTCGGGCGTGCAGCCCAGCCGGCCCCCGAGCAGGCCCTTGGCCTGCTCGATGACGGCCCGGTGCCGCTGGGAACGCCGGAGGCCCTCCACCTCTGCCTGCAGGCGCTGGATCGTGGCCGTCAGACGTTCGACATCCGTTTCCGCGTGCCTGCCAGCGGCGCGGCGCTGCATGTGGGCCCCCTCATCTCCACCCTGACGTCGACCTTGTGAGCAATGTCCGCCTCGTCGCGGGGCGTACCCCGACGAAGCGTACCGCCGCCGGTGTCGCGGTGCCGGGGATGCAATACGTCCGGAAAATACCGATGTGGCCGTGTCCGGACGGGCTGAACGGGAACTCGGTGCACCGACCGGAACGCCCCCGGCTCGCCAAGGGTCAGACGCTCACCCTCGACGGCAACGTCCAGGTGTTCACCTATCAGGCCTACCGGGGGCAGTACGACCTTGCCGAACGACAGGCCTACGCGCCGTTCGAGGGCGAGAGGGTCGTCGTCATGGCGGGTCGCCGGACGGCCACCGTACGAGCGTCCGCCGTCCGCTGAGGCCGTCGCGACACGGACTCATGACAGCTTCGTGACGAAGAGGCGTCCCGGGTTTCCAGGGCCGGGCCGTGGTTATCCCCAGAACCGAAGCTCCTGCCGCCGGTGTCAAGCCCGGGCACCCGGGCCGTACCGGCCCACCTTTGCGGCATCGGAGCCATGAGCCGGCCGCGGTGTTATCCGCGCCGTCGCTTCGATGCCAGGTCCCTCGCCGCACCCATGCCCGGGTGCCGGGTGGACGTCTCGTGTGACTTCCTGGAGGAGGCGCCATGTCCTCGATCGCCGTCCCGACCCGCACTGATCTGGCCGGGCGCGACCGGGCCACCGTCGACGTGATCCGCTCGATGCGTGACCCAGGCTGCCCACCGGCACAGCGAGAACGGCTGCGGCAGGAGGCCATCTGCCGGGAGTTGCCGCTCGCCCGCCACCTGGCGTATGGCTACGCCGATCGCGGCGAGCCGATCGAGGACCTCGTGCAGGTCGCGGCCCTCGCTCTGGTGAAAGCGGTCGACGGGTTCGACGCCGACCGGGGCACCAGCTTCGCGGGGTACGCGTACCCGACGATCCTCGGCGAGCTGAAGCGGCACTTCCGTGACCGGACCTGGAGCGTGCACGTTCCCCGGCGGCTGCAGGAACTGTGCCTGGACGTCGCTCGTGCCCGGACGGAGCTGCTGCAACAGCTGCATCACGAACCGACCGCCGCGCAGATCGCCGAGGTGGTCGGCGCGACGGAGGCGGACGTCCGAGCCGCGTCCGCCGTCGCATCGGCGTACCGGGCCGACTCCCTGAACCGGCCCGTCGGCTCGGCCGATGATCCCTGTGAGCAGCAGGAACTGCTCGGCGCTGTGGACGCCGGCCTGGATTCGGCCGCCGACCGCGTTCTCCTGGAACCCGCTCTCCGCAGCCTCCCGGAACGCGCCCGGTACGCCGTGAGCCGCTACTTCTTCGACAACCGCACCCAGGACGAGATCGCCGCCGAGCTGCACACCTCCCAGATGAGCGTCTCCCGCCTGCTCAACCAGGCGCTCACCCGCTTGCGGTCCCGCCTCACCCCGGCGACGCCGGAAGCCGCGAGGGCGGACGTGCGGGTGCACACGTACGAGGCGCAGGCGGGCTGCCTGGTCGCCACGGTGGTGGGATGTGCCGCTCCGGTGGCCGGTGAGCTGCGGGATGCGCTGGTGGACACTCTGGTGAGCCGGCGTCCCCGTACGCTCGTGGTGGACCTGCGCCGCCTCACGCAGCCGAACGTCGCCGTCGCACGGGCGCTGATGGCGGCGTACAGCGCCGCCGGGCACGTGGGGGCGCGGGTCTGCGTGGTGAACATCGCCGCCGATCTGCTGGCGCTGCTGCAGCGCACCGGCGTCACCCGCTTCATGCCGTGCCGGCGTATCGCCGCCCCACGCCGCCCCGATGCCGAAACGGGAACCGGGCCGGTTCCCGCGCCAGCTGCTGCGTCAGCACCGCCGCGCGTTGCCGCGGGCGCTGGGCGCGGGAAGCCGCCCACCGGTCCGCGGCGGTGCCCGAGAACCTCCCGGCGGCCGGCCGCCACGCCGGAGTTCACCGGAGTGCCTCGCCTCGCCGCCGTGCCGGTGCATCAGCGTCGGCACGCGCTCGCCGTTGTCGCGCAAACTCCGCCGCCCGCCGAGATGCCGCGACGGCGACAACCCCTGGTGGCCCCCGCCGGAGCGGCATCCGCGCCACGGCCCCCGCACCGACGAGGCCGCCTCGGCCGGGCTCGCCCGCCTCCGCTCGCGCCGCACGGGGCGCCCGCGGGCCACTCCCTGCCTTGTTCAGCCTTCCGATGACGAGGTTCGCGATGAGCAGCGTTCGTCCGGTCCCGTCGGCACCGCCCACGGTGCAGTCCGAGCCGTCCCTGCGTGAGATCGTGCGGCAGCACGGGGTGGTGACGCTGCTGCGGCAGAGCGTCCTGCGCTTCTGGTACGGCGACGCCTTCAGCCACGCCCGCGCCCTGGCGCTGCTGCTCTGCCTGGCCGTCGTCCCCCTGCTCATCGCGCTGACCGGCCTCGCCGACGAGGCTGGCGTGGACGAGGGCGGCCGGTTGGTCGTCCGGGTCACCCTCGGACTCACGCCCGGCCGCAGTGACGACCTCGTACGGCGGCTGCTGTCCGATGGGCTCCGGACGTGTGGTCGGCGGAGCCTCCGGAACGGTGGCGCCGGTGGACCGGCTCGGCGTGGCGGTCGTGGCTGACGTCGTCGGCCGATGCGCCGGGGACGCGGATCCGGCAGACTGATCGGGCTCCGGCGCCTGGTTCGTCGGGGAGGCCGGAGTGGTGGGCCCGGTGGCGGTGGGCGAGGGCGGGGCGGAGCGTGTGCGCGCCGTCGTGGGAGGAACCGGTAGGTGCCGTCGGGGCCGGCCGTACCTTCTGCGGGGTTGTCGACGCTCGCACGCGGGTGACCGCGCAGGCGCACGCCACGCCGTCGATGGCGAAGCCGTCCGTCACCTCGTCGCTGTGCGCGTCGACGGTGCCGGAGACGGACATGGTGACGGCCCGTGCCTCCCGGCAGATCAGGTCGCCCGGCACGTCGTCGGTCGTGAGGCCGGGGGAGAGCAGCTTGACGGCCACCGTACGGTCCAGGACGAGGTCATCGGCCAGCCACACGGCGGCCATGCCACCCTCGCCGATCGGCCTGACGAGCCGGTACCGGTCAGCCAGGACACGCGCGCATCCACTCCTCTTTCGTCGGAGCGTTTCCGGCCGCGGGGCCGTACCACGGGGCTCGATCCGGAAACGGCCGGAGCCGCGTCGCGGTGGCTGCGGCTGGGTACGCGCGTCGTCGTCCGCGAACAGCTCATTCGGGAGGGACGAAGTGACTGAGCGTCGAACAGCTGTGGTGACCGGCGGCTCCGCGGGGGTGGGCCGCGCCGTCGTCCGAGAGCTGGCCGGGCACGGGTGGGACGTCGCGGTGCTCGCCCGGGGCCACGCCGGGCTCGAGGGCGCCGTCAAGGACGTCGAGGCCGCGGGTGGCCGCGGCCTGGCCGTGCCGACCGATGTGGCCGATCTCGCCCAGGTCCGGTCGGCGGCGGCCGCGGTCGAGCGCGAGCTCGGGCCGATCGACCTGTGGGTGAACGACGCGTTCGCCGGAGACCTGCGGTACTTCTGGGAGATCCCCGACGAGGAGTACCGGCGGATCACCGAGGTCACGTACTTCGGTCAGGTGAACGGCACGCGGGTGGCGCTGGAACACATGCGTGCCCGTGACGGCGGGGTCATTGTGCAGGTGGGCAGCGCGCTCGGGTTCCGCGGCATCCCGCTGCAGGCGGCGTATTGCGGGGCGAAGCACGCGGTCAAGGGGTTCACGGAGAGCGTGATCACCGAGTTGAGGCACTGCGGCAGCGCGGTCAAGGTCTGCATGGTGCAGCTTCCCGGCGTTAACACCGTTCAGTTTGAGTGGAACGCGACGGGTTTCGACGAGCATCCGCAGCCCGTACCGCCGGTGTTCCAGCCGGAGATCGCCGCGCGAGCGGTCCGTTTCCTGGCCGAGCACCCGAGGCGGAACATGTGGGTCGGGATCTCGACGGCGTACACGATCCTCGGCAACCGGGTCGCGCCGTGGTTCCTGGACTGGTACATGGCCCGCAAGACGGTGGGCGGCCAGCTCACGGCGGCGCAGGGCCCCCGGTACGGGAGCAACGTCTTCGAACCGCGCGACGACGAAGCGGATCGGGGCGCGCACGGCATGTTCGACGCCAAGGCGAAGTCGCGCGACATGTGGTCATGGATGTCGATGCACCGGCCGGTGCTCGTCGGCGCGGCTGCCGCGGCCCTCGCCGGCCTCGGCCTCGCCCGGCGCCGCTGACCCCGCGTCAGCGCAGCCGGCTGGGCCACCGCTGGCCCGGCCGAGCAGCGCCAGCATCGTCGGCATCAGCAGGACCGGACGAGAACCGCGTCGATCAGCACGCCGAGCGACATCGCAAAAGCGTTTCCCGGAACGGGCGCAGCGGCACCACGGCCAGCAGAGTCGCGGTGGCCGCGAGCGTGACCGCCGCGGTGGTCCCGGTCCGGGAGGTGGGTGGTATGACGGCGCCAGCGCGTGCCCGGGTGGCTCGTGCCGTTCTGACCTTCCTCGCCGGCGTCGTGCTGGGTGCCGCCGTCTTCGCCCTGATCCGGCCGGGCCCGGACGCCGAACCCCGGGGCCCGCGCGTGACATCCCGGTCGGCGTCGCGCCCAGCGCAGGTCAGATCACCGTCCCGGCCAGCTGCACCAAGGTCTGGAGCGGGCCCGTGCGCACTGGCGAGCGGCGACGAGGCCGCCGGAGCGCTGCGCAGATTGCACACCGCACGGCTGCAGCCGATCCTGAACGAACTTCAGCAGGCGCAGAACGACGTCGACCGCCTCGCCGAGCAGTGCCGTCGGGAGAGCCGGAGCGGCAAGTGAGGCGTGCGGTCAGCTGCCGGAGCGGGGACCGGAGATCGTCGGCCGCAGCCGTCCGAGCACCGTACTCGCGGCGCGCCGGGCGTTGGCGTAGCTGAGCCGGCAGACCTCGGCGTCACGGTGCACGGCGGGCGACTCGGCCACAACGGACCCGTCCGCAGCATGCAGGAGCCAGCGGAAGTGCATGCGCGCGTCGCGGGTGACCTCCAGCTCGCCGGATCCCTCCCGCACCTGCGCGACCGCCTCCGGCCAGGGCGGACGGTCCGGTCCAGTGGCTTCGTGGGCCAGCACGTCCGCCCCGGACGGGGTCCGGACGATGAGTCGCCACCGGCTCGGGTCGTCGCGGCGGGTTTCGACCCTGAACATCGTCCCTCCCGGTTGTTATTCGGGCTTGTGCCGCGCGCCTACCCGAGGGGCAGACGGCGGAAACGCCGGCCCGGGCCGGTGAACGGTCAACTATTCGTCATACAGCCGTCACGGACCCGGCGGATGTACCGGGGCATCGACGACAGCTTTCCATCGAATGGCTCCGAAGAGGGTGACCACCATGAACGTGCACAGGCTTGTACTCGCAGCGGTCCTGCTGACCGGTGTCGCAGCGTGCAGCGACGACAGCGGGGACACCCCGTCGGCGAGCGGCGGCACCACCGTGCCGTCCGTATCTAGCTAACCGGCGGCCGACCCGTCCGTGACCCCGAGCGCCTCTACCGGTACGGCGCCGGCCTGCGTGACCGGTCGGTGGCGGGCGACCGGGGTCGCGTCGACCGGCGGCCTGGACGAGGTGCGCGGCCGCATCGCCGGCGGGACGGGCACCGTGGTGACCGTGGGCGACGGCGGCCGGACCGAGGTGGACTTCACGGCCTCCCGGCCGCTGACCTTCACCGCCGAGGCCGCCGGCGCGGACGTGCGCGGTCAGGTGGCCTACAAGGGCTCGTTCCGGGGAGCTGTGGTCGCGACAACGGCACGGGCCGATGGAATCCGCAGGGCAAGATCACTGGAGTGATCTGAGCCTGCCCGTCCGGCTCGACAAGTGCCAGGGGCAGACCCTGCGGCTGCGGACGCGCGCCAACGGCCCCGACGTGACCTGGTCCTTCGCCCGGCGTGATCGGCGTTTGGTGCCTCCAGGACTCGGGCAAGGCCCGCCGCACGGCGGAGCCGGTCCTCCCCCGAGAAACCGGCTCCGTCCCCTGCTGCGCCCATGGCATCCGAGTCAGCTCTTCACCGAGCCCGCCATGAGCCCGCCGATGAACCACCGTCCGAGCAGGATGTAGACGGCGAGAGTCGGCAGTGAGGTGATCAGCGCTCCTGCCATCGCGGCGGCGTAGTCCGGTGACTGGGCGCCTGCCAGCGCGTTCAGCGCGATGGTGATCGGCCCGTTCCGGGTGTTCGACAGGAAGATCGCGAAGAGGAAGTCGTTCCACGCGGAGGTGAACTGCCAGATGACCGTCACGACGAAGCCGGGGATCGACACGGGCAGGATGATCGACCGAAACGTGCGCAGCAGACCGGCGCCGTCGACGCGGCCGGCCTCCACGAGGTCCTCCGGCACGGTGGTGGCGTAGTAGTTCCGGAAGATCAGCGTGCAGATCGGGATCCCGTACACGCAGTGGACGAAGATCAGCGTGGGGATCCCCGGCGGCAGCCCGATCGTGCTGACGATGTCCCGTAGCGGAATCATCACCGCCTGATACGGGATGAACATGCCGAAGAGGATCAGCGTGAAGACCACGTCGGCGCCGGGAAATCGCCAGCGCGACAGCACGAAACCGTTCGCGGCGCCGAGCAGGGAGGAGATGATGGCCACCGGTACGGCGAGTCCCACCGTGCGGAAGAAGGACGGCCGCAGCGCGTTCCATGCCTTCGCCCAGGACTCGGTGGTCCAGCGCTCCGGCAGGTCCCACTGCCCGGACACGCCGATCTCCGAGCCGGACTTGAAGCTGGTGACGATCAACACGTAGGCCGGCATGAGGACGACGAGGAGGAAGAACAGCAGGAGCACGTACTTGACGACCGGTCCGGCCACCGAGGTGGGGGTCCGCCGCCGGGCGGGGGATCGTCGCGGTATGGGTGTCGCCGGGGGAGTTACGACGTTCGAGGTGGTGGTCATGTCCGCTTCTCCTGCCGGTTGGTGTAGACGAGGTACGGCACGACGACGACGGCCACGACGACCAGCAGGATGACGCTGATGGCCGCGGCCTTGGCGTAGTCGCTGGTCAGCAACGCCTGCCAGACGTAGACGGCGGGGACCTCGGTGAGCCACTGCGGTCCTGAGACACTCATGATCAGGTCGAACATCTTCATCGACATGTGCCCGGCGATGATCACGGCGGAGAGGGCGACCGGCGTCAGCTGGGGGAAGATGACCCGGCGGTACATCTGGAAGGTGCTCGCCCCGTCGACCGCGGCAGCCTCCCGCAACTCCTTGGGTATCCCGCGGAAGCCCGCCAGGAACAGGGCCATGATGTAGCCGGACAGTTGCCAGACGGCCGGCATGGCCATGGCGGACATCCCCCAGTGCGGATTGGTCCACCACTCGCTCTGCAACACCTCGAGGTGCAACGACTGGAAGATGGCGTTGAGGCCACCGGCGCGTTCACCGGTGCTCGGGTTCATCAGCCACCGCCAGACGACCCCGGAGGCGACGAAGCTGACCGCCATCGGGAACAGGTAGACGGTCCGGAACACGCCCTCCGCGCGGACACCGCGTTCCAGCAGGAAGGCCCACAGCAACCCGATCAGCATGGTGCCGGCCATGAAGACGACGGTGAAGACGGTCAGGTTCTTCAGGGAGTGCACGAACCGGTCGTTGATGTCGTCGGTGAAGAGGTACACGTAGTTGTCGAGACCGACGAAGCCCTTCGAGCCCAGGGCGTCGTGCCGGTCCGAGAGGGAGACCTTGACGGTCCAGCCGATCAGCCCGTACACGAAGATCGCCAGGAGTATCAGCGAGGGTGACAGGAGCAGCAGCCCCGGCCCCCAGCGCCGCAGGTTCTTGCTCATCGCTTTCCTTCCCCGCGGAGGGGCCGCCCGCCCGCCCCTCGCCGGATCAGCTCGTGGCGTACTGGGACGTCGCCTGTGCCAGGGCGTTCTGCAGGGCAGCGGTGTCGAGGTCGGTGGAGAACTTCGCCACGGCGGAGTTCGCCGCCCCCTGCAACCCCTGGGAACAGGCCGCCCCGTGGGCACAGGACGGGACCTGGGCGAAGGTCTTCCAGTCGGCCATCGCCGATTGCTGGTAGGTGGGGTACTTCGCGGGGTCGGCGTCCGTCCGGGCCGGAATCGAGCCCTTCTTCGTGTTGAACGCCTGCTGTCCGTCGGTGCTGCCCACCGTCTTCAGCCAGCAGCGGGCGCCGTCGGGATTCGGCGCGTTGCGCGGCAGCGTGAAGGAGTCGGCCAGCCACTGGAACGTCTTGCCGTTGCCCGGGAAGGTGAAGTACCCGTAGTCCTTGAAGCCCTTGGCGTCCAGGTCGGCGGCCTCCCAGTCGCCCATGAGCTGGTACGCGGCCCGGCCGTTCATGATGAGCCGTTCGGCATCGGTCCAATCCAGGGCGTCGCGGTCCTGGTTGGAGTAGCCGAGCAGCCGCTTGTAGTCGTCGATTCCCTTGGCGACCTCGGCGCTCTTCCAGTCCGTCGCACCGTTCCACAGCCCGGTGAACTTCTGCGGACCCAGGTCGCTGATGAGAACGGTTTCCAGCAGCATCAGCTGGGTCCAGTCCTTGCCGAGCGCCAGTGGGGCCGCGACGCCGGACCGCTTCACCTTGTCGAGGGCGGCGAACAGCTGGTCCATCGAGGTGAGTGCCGTGGTCACCCCGGCGCGGTCCAGCACCTTCTTGTTAGTCCACACCACGTTGGCCCGGTGGATGTTCGCCGGCACCGAGTAGATCTTGCCTTGGTAGGTCAGGTTGTCGATCAGGCCCTGCGGGAACGCATGGCGAAGCCCCCATTGGTCGTACTCGCCGCTGAGGTCCTCGACCTGTCCGGCTTTGACGTAGTCCACGAGCTCGGCGCCCGCATGGGCCTGGAAGGTGTCCGGCGGCGCGCCGGTCTGCAGCCGGGAGGCGAGCACCTGCTTCGCGTTCGAGCCGGCTCCGCCGGCGACCGCGCCGTTGCGGAACGTCTGGCCGGGGCACTGCTGCCCGAAGACACCGACGAGCGCGTCCAGCCCCGCTTTCTCGCCACCGTCGGCCCACCAGGTGAACACTTCGACGGTGTTATTGCCGCCGCTGTCGTCGTTGCCGCCGCATGCCGACAGCGGCAGCACCACCGCCATGGCCGCGGCTGCCGCCGCGACCCGCCGTGAGATCCGCATCGCTCCTCCTACCGTTGACATCGTTGCCAGGTGGCTCGAGAGGGGCGTTGCTACCCGGATCGATCAACCGGAATCGCGGATCGGTGGTCCACGGCGGTGCCGCGAGGGACCGGCGGTGTCGCCCGCGCACGCCGTCGCTCAACGGTGCAGGACCCCGACGGTGATGAAGAGGATCAGAGCGATGAGGATGAAGGCCAGCAAACAGGCGAACAGAATCTTCACGACTTGTTGCCCGGCTCGTTCGTGCGGGTCTCATAGTCGCTGTGTCCGTTGGGGCAGCGAGGGATGGTGTGGCCCTGCTCCACGTGGACCTTGGCGTCGCACGTGGCGCAGTGGAAGTCACCGGTCTTCTGGGCCTTCTGCCCCGCGTGTGCCGCCATGGCGCAACCCCTTTCCGACGAGGGCGCCACCCATTGAGCGCCTCGGGCGACCGGCATTGCCCTGGATGCGGCGCTCCAACCGCCCGTTGACCCGGTTCCGACGGCGGCGCATGTACGGGATGCGGCGATTCCACGGCTGGGCTTGCGGGTAGGGCCGCCGGACCGTACCGATGAGGGAGGCGACGATGACGATCCACGACCATCAACCTGCAGACAGCGCAGCCCAGGTGGGAGTGGCCCAGCGGGCGATCGCGGTGCACGAGGATCACGACGAGGCGGAGCGCACCGTTCGGGCCCTCGCCGAGGCCGGGATCCCGGCGGGCCGGACGAGCATCGTGGGACGCGGTCTCGCCTTCGCCGACCGGGGCACCGGGCGGTTGTCGACCGGGGAGGTGACGGCACGGGGAGCGGTGTCCGGCCTGATCATCGGCGCCCTGACGGGGTGGCTCCTCGGACTCTTCGATCTGGTGACGGCGTCGGTGTCGACGTGGTGGCTGATCCTCAACGCCGCCGCACTCGGCGCCATGCTGGGCGCCACCATCGCCCTGGTCGGCTATGCCGCCACCGGTGGGCGACGGTCCTTCTCCACCGGGCCGACCCTGACTGCGTCACATTTCGACGTGCTCGTCGACGCGAGTCTGGCCGATCAGGCGGTCCGGGTTCTCGCCGAGCGGTGAGGCGGCGAGGGCTTTCACGACAGTCGTTTGCCGGGTGCGCACGCGGGTAGGGGCGCCGCCGGCCGGTCGTCGTACCGGATGTCGACCGTCGTAACGGAAGGGGTTACCCATGCCCGAGATCGTGGGAGAGAGCCTGGCGAAGCGCCTGATCGCCTGGGGGGTGGACACCGTTTTCGGGCTGCCCGGCGACGGCATCAACGGGCTCATGGAGGGCTTCCGGCGGCACTCCGACAGGCTGAAGTTCGTCCTCGTGCACCACGAGGAGGCGGCCGCGTTCATGGCGACCGGTTACGCCAAGGCCACCGGTCGGCTCGGAGTGTGTGCCGCGACGTCCGGTCCGGGCGCCATCCACCTGCTCAACGGCCTGTACGACGCGAAGCTCGACCACGCGCCGGTGCTGGCCATCACCGGCATGCAGGAGACATCGGTGCTGGGCAGCCGATACCAGCAGGAGGTGCACCTCGACCGGCTCTACCAGGACGTCGCTGAGTACAACCTCATGATCACGAACCCGCAGCAGGTGCCGGCGGTCGTGGACCTGGCCATCCGCAACGCCCTGATCAAACAGACCGTGTCGCACCTGACGTTCCCCACCGACATCCAGGTGGCCGAGATCGGCGAGGACCCGTACCGTCACGTCGGCCCGGGCCGGCCGCCCGCCAGCATGCCGGCGCTCGACCGGCCGCAACTCCCGCCGGGGGAGCAGGAGCTCCGCGCGGCCGCCGACGTCCTCAACGCCGCCGAGCGGCCCGTGATCCTCGTCGGTGTCGGCGCCAAGCGCGCCCGCGACGAGGTGATCGCGGTGGCCGAGAAGCTGGGCGCCCCGGTGGTCAAAACCCTGCCCGGCAAGGTGGTGGTCCCGGACGATCACCCGGTCACCACCGGGGGCCTGGGCCTGCTCGGCACGAAGCCGAGCGAGGAGGCCATGGAGGAGTGCGACACGCTGTTCATGGTCGGCACGTCGTTCCCGTACGGGAAGTACCTGCCGGAGCCCGGCAAGGTCAAGGTCGTGCAGATCGACTCCGACCCCACGTTGATCGGCCTGCGCATGCCCGTCGACGCGCCCGTCACCGCGGACGCCACGAAGGCGCTGCGGGGTCTGCTGCCGATGCTGACCGGCGGGGACGGATCTTTCCTGGCGAAGTACCGCAAGGAGATGGACTCCTGGCGTGCCGACATGGCCGCGCTCGAGGACGAGAGCCGGGACCCGATCGCGCCGCAGTACGTCATGGGCGTGCTCGACGACCTCGCCGCTGACGACGCCATCCTCACCTGTGACTCGGGCACGATCGCGACGTGGTCCGCGCGCCACTGGACGATCCGCGGCGACCGGCAGTTCTACCTGTCCGGCAACCTCGCCACGATGGCGCCGGGGCTGCCGTACTCGATCGCGATGCAGCACGCCTTCCCCGGACGACAGATCATCGCGTACGTCGGTGACGGCGGGTTCGCGATGCTCATGGCGGAATTCCTGACCGCCGTGCGCCACCAACTGCCGATCAAGGTGGTCGTCAACAACAACAACTCGTACGGGCAGATCCTCTGGGAGCAGATCGTTCTCGGTTATCCCGAGTACGCGGTCCGGCACCAGCAGCCCGAGGCGGACTTCTCCACCTGGGCCCGTGGCTGCGGGGCGTACGGCGCCAAGATCAACAAGCCCGGTGACGTCCGCAGTGCCATCGCGGAGGCCTTGGCACATCCGGGGCCGGCGCTGGTCGACGTGGACGTCAACCCCAACGAGCCGCCGATGCCGGGCAAGGTGAAGTACGAGCAGGCCAAGCACTTCACCGAGGCCTTCCTGCGGGGCCAGCCGCACAAGATGGCGACGATGGCTACCGTGGTCCGTGACAAGATCAACGAGCTCCGGGCATGACCACGGTCAAGCTTCCCGCGCCCGTCGTCCGCGTTCCCCGGGGCCGCGAGATCGACGTCGCCGCGCTGGCCCGGGACCTGGCGGCAGAGGTGGACGGCGAGGTCCGCTTCGACGCCGGGTCCCGCGCGGTCTACTCCACCGACGCCTCCAACTACCGGCAGGTGCCCCTCGGCGTGGTGGTACCCCGCACGGTCGAGGCCGGCGTGGCCGCCGTCGCGGTGTGCCGCCGCCACGGCGCCCCGATCACCTCGCGCGGCGGTGGCACGAGCCTGGCCGGTGAGTGCACCAACGTCGCCGTGATCATCGACTGGTCGAAGTACTGTCACCGCCTGCTCGACGTCGACGCCGAGGGCCGCACCTGCCTGGTGGAACCGGGCATCGTCCTTGACCTGCTCAACGATCGGCTCAAGCCCACCGGCCTCGAGTTCGGTCCGGAGCCGGCCACCCACAACCACTGCACGCTGGGCGGCATGGTCGGCAACAACTCGTGCGGGGCGACGGCACAGCGCACGGGCAAGGTGGTCGACAACATCGTGGAGCTGGAGGTGCTGCTCTACGACGGCACCCGCATGTGGGTGGGCGAGACGCCCGACGACGAGTACCAGCAGATCGTCGCCGGCGGCGGCCGCCCGGCCCAGATCTACCGTCAGCTGCGAGCCCTCCGGGACCGGTACCTGGCGCAGATCCGGACCCGGTACCCCGACATCCCGCGCCGGGTGTCCGGCTACAACCTCGACAGCCTGCTACCGGAGAAGAACTTCCACGTGGCGCAGGCGCTGGTCGGCACCGAGGGCACCTGCGTCACCGTGCTGCGCGCGCGCCTCAAGCTCGTGCCGATCGTCAAGGTCCGCGATCTGGTCATGATCGGTTTTCCCGACGTCGGCGCCTCGGGCGACGCGGTTCCCCGAATCCTGCCCCACCGGCCGATCGCCCTCGAGGGCCTCGAGCACAACCTGATCCACTTCGAACGGGTCAAGCATCTCCACCCGGACGCCCTGGAGTTGCTGCCCGAGGGGCGGGCGTACCTGATGGTGCAGATGGGCGGCGACACTCAAGACGAGGTCGATGCCGCCAGCGACCGGGTGCTGGAGTCCCTGGGACTGGACCGCGACGCTGACCGGGTGGTGTTCTTCGAGGACGAGCGGCACGAGAAACAGCTCTGGGAGGTGCGTGAGTCCGGGCTGGGCGCGACCGCCCGGGTGCCGGGGCTGCCCGACACCTGGCCGGGCTGGGAGGACTCGGCGGTCGACCCGGACGACCTCGGCGACTACCTGCGCGACCTCCAGGAGCTGTTCGGCGAGTACGGCTACGACCAGACGTCGTTGTACGGCCACTTCGGTCAGGGCTGCGTCCACTGCCGGATCCCGTTCGACCTCACCGCCAGCGACGGTATCGCCCAGTTCCGGTCCTTCATGCACCGGGCGGCCGAGCTCGTGGCCCGCTACGGCGGCTCGCTGTCCGGCGAGCACGGGGACGGCCAGGCCCGTGCGGAGCTGCTGCCGGTGATGTTCGGCGAGGAGTTGGTCACCGCGTTCGGGCAGTTCAAGGCGATCTTCGATCCGGACGACCGGATGAACCCTGGCAAGGTCACCGCGCCCAACCCGCTCGACGGTCAGCTGCGCCTGGGCGTGGATTACAACCACGGGGACGTGGCGACGCACTTCCAGTACCCGAACGACGAGGGCAGCTTCGGCCGCGCCGTGCTGCGGTGCGTCGGCGTCGGCAAGTGCCGGCGTCACGAGGGCGGGGTCATGTGCCCGTCGTACATGGCCACGAAGGAGGAGGAACATTCGACCCGGGGCCGGGCCCGGATGCTGTTCGAGATGCTCGACGGCACCGCCCGGGGCGGGGCGATCGGCGACGGCTGGCGCTCCGACGCGGTCAAGGACGCCCTCGACCTGTGCCTGGCCTGCAAGGGCTGCAAGGCGGACTGCCCGGTGAACGTGGACATGGCCACGTACAAGGCTGAGTTCATGGCCCATCACTACGCAGGGCGCGTGCGTCCGCTGGCGCACTATTCGATGGGCTGGCTTCCGGTGGCCGCCGCGGTGGTGACGGCGACGGCGCCGCGGCTGGTCAACGCGCTGTCGCATGCGCCGGGACTCGCCTGGCTGGCGAAGAAGGTCGCCGGGGTCGACACCCGCCGGGAGGTGCCGGTCTTCGCGGCCGAGACCTTCCAGCAGTGGTTCGCCGGGCACACTCCGCGCGGTTCCGGGGAGCGCGGTGAAGTGGTGCTGTGGCCGGACACCTTCACCAACCATTTCGACCCGAGCATCGCACGGGCCGCCGTGCAGGTCGTCGAGGACGCCGGCTGGCGGGTCGTCGTCCCCGATCAGAAGGTTTGCTGCGGGCTCACCTGGATCTCCACCGGGCAGCTCGAAACGGCAAAGCGGGTGCTGCTGCGTACCGTCGAAATCCTGCGGCCCCACCTGCGCGCGGGGCACCTGATCCTGGGCCTGGAGCCCAGCTGCACCGGGGTGTTCCGCAGCGACGCCGAGGAGCTGTTCCCGCACGACCAGGACGTGGAACGGCTGCGCCGGCAGACCGTGACCCTGGCCGAGCTTCTCACCCGGCACACGCCGGGCTGGGAGCCGCCGCAGGTGCGGCGCACCGCCCACATCCAGACCCACTGCCACCATCACGCGGTCATGGGCTACGACGCGGACACGAAGCTGCTGGCGGCGGCCGGTGTCCGGGCCGATGTCCTGGACTCCGGATGCTGCGGCCTCGCCGGGAACTTCGGCTTCGAGCAGGGGCACTACGAGGTCTCGGAGGCATGCGCGGAACGGGTGCTGCTGCCGGCGGTGCGCGACGCCGACCCGGGCGATGTGATCTTGGCGGACGGATTCAGCTGCCGTACGCAGGTCCAGCAGAGCGATTCCGGGGGGCGGCGCGGCGTGCACCTAGCCGAGTTGCTAGCGGCCGGGCTGGATGGCGACGACGGTCGCGGCGTGCCGGAACAGAGATGGGCGGACCGCCCTCCGGCGCCCGGGCGCCCGGTGCGATGGCTGACCAGCGCCACGGTCGCCGCGACGGCCGTGGCTGGGCTGGGATACGGGATCCGGCGATGGTTGCGCTGACCGCCGAGGCGTACACGATTCCTACCGACGCCCCCGAAGGCGACGGCACCCTCGCCTGGACGAGCACCACCCTGGTGCTCGTCCGGGCCGCCGGCACCGGGCAGACGGGTCTGGGTTGGACCTACGGGCCGCCCGCGACGGTGCAGGTCATCACCGGGATGCTGGCGGAGGTGGTCGTGGACACCGATCCAGACGACGTGCCGGCGGCGTGGACGGCGATGCACCGGCGCCTGCGCAACGCCGGCACCCGCGGCATCGGCGCCCTGGCCCTGTCGGCTGCCGACAACGCCCTGTGGGACCTGAAAGCACGCTGCCACGAGATGCCGCTGGCGCGGCTGCTGGGCACCGCCCGCCCCAAGGTGCCCGTCTACGGCAGCGGCGGATTCACCACGTACGACGCCGAGCAACAGCACGCCCAGCTCTCGCACTGGGTGCACGAGCAGGGCATCCCCCGGGTGAAGATCAAGATCGGCGAATCGTGGGGCACCGACGTACCCCGGGACCTGGCCCGCATGGCCGCTGCCCGCAAGACCATCGGCGAGGCGGAGCTGTTCGTCGACGCCAACGGCGGTTACCGGCGCAAACAGGCGATCCGCGTCATGCAGGCGGCCGCCGACCTCGACGTGCGCTGGTATGAGGAACCGGTCAGCTCCGACGACCTGCCCGGGCTCGCGCAAGTGCGCGACGCCGTCCGAGCCGACGTAGCGGCCGGGGAGTACGGCTGGGACCTCGACTACTTCGAGCGCCTGGCGCCGTCCGTCGACTGCCTGCAGGCTGACGTCACACGCTGCGCAGGCATCACCGGCTTCCAGCGGGCCGCCGCCGTGGCCGCCGCCCACGGCCTCGAGGTGTCCGGGCATTGCGCACCCCACCAGCACCTGGCGGTGGCGGCGGCGACACCGAACCTGCGGCACCTTGAGTGGTTCCACGACCACGTACGGATCGAGGGCATGCTCTTCGACGGCGCGGCCGGTGCCGCGGGTGGCGCCGTCGCGGTGAACCGGAGCTCGCCGGGCAACGGGCTCAACTTCCGGGACGCCGACGCGGAACGCTGGCGGTCGGCCTGAGGGACGGCTCCCATACCCTGCCGACGGCTCCCGTCGTCGCGGTCCGGGAGATCGGTGAGGGGAGGCAATCATGCTGGACTTCCTGCGGGAGCTCAGGGCCAACGGTGTGGTGACGCGCGTGGCCGCCATCGCCGCGATCGGTGGCTTCCTGTTCGGCTACGACACCGGGGTGATCTCCGGCGCGCTGCTGTACATCAAGGAGGACTTCGACGCCGGCTCCTTCGAGCAGGAGGCCATCGTCTCGGTGCTACTGCTGGGAGCCGCCGCCGGCGCCCTGCTGTCGGGCTGGCTGGCCGACCGGATCGGCCGCAAGTGGACGAAGATCATTTCCGGGTCGGTGTACGTGATCGGCGCCCTCGGGTGCGCCTTCGCCATGAACATACCGATGCTCATCGGGTTCCGGGCCCTCCTGGGCTTCTCGGTCGGCACCGCCTCGTTCGTCAGCCCGATGTACATCTCCGAGGTGGCGCCGCCCAAGGCGCGCGGAGGCCTCACCTCCTTCAACCAACTCGCCGTCACCACCGGCATCGCGACGGCCTACCTGGTCAACTACGCCTTCAAGGACGTTCCCGGCGACTGGCGCTGGATGCTCGGCGTCGCGGTCATCCCCGGCGCCGCTCTGGCGATCGGGATGCTCACCGTGCCGCGCACCCCACGCTGGCTGGTCGAGCAGGGCCAGGACGACAACGCCCGCAAGGCGCTGGAGCGACTGCGCGCCGGTACGGACACCGATCCGGACGAGGAACTCGACCAGATCCGGACGAGCTCGCGGGAGGCCCGCCGAACATCGACGCGTGACCTGCTCCGGCCACCGGTCCGCAAGCTGCTCGTCGTGGGTCTGGGGCTGGCGATCTTCCAGCAAATCGTCGGGGTGAACACCGTCATCTACTACGCGCCGACGATCCTGCAGCAGACCGGGCTCGGCGCGGGCAACGCGATCACCCAGACGCTCACCGTGGGACTGACCAACGTGGTCTTCACCGTCGTCGCGATCCTGCTGCTCGACAAGGTGGGACGCCGCCCGCTGCTCATCACGGGAACCGCCGTCGCGGGGGCCGCCCTGCTCGGCCTGGCGGCGTACTTCGCCTTCCCCGTCCTGCAGGACGGCGCTCCCTGGCTGGCGCTGGTCTCGCTGCTGGTGTTCATCGCCGGGTACGCCGTCGGGCTCGGGCCGGTCTTCTGGCTCATGATCAGTGAGATCTTCCCGCAGCGGCTGCGCAGCAAGTCGATGAGCGTCACCACCGTGACCAACTGGTTGGCCAACTTCGCGGTCTCCGCCACGTTCCTGACCCTCGCCGGAGCGATCACGCGCCAAGGCATCTTCGTGCTCTACGCCGCCATGGCCGTGGCCGCCGTGCTCTTCTTCGCCCGGTGGGTACCCGAGACGAAGGGGCGCACGCTGGAGGAGATCCAGCGGGACGCCGGTGCCGACGATCATGTCCCGGCACGGGCCGAGCGCTGACATCCGATTCCGCCGGACCGGTCGGGCAGCGCTGGCCGGTCCGGTTGTCCCGGTAAACGCCCACTGTCGTCGAAGGAGCGGGAAGAGTGCTGTTGCTGGCCTTCGCCATGGTGCTGCTGCTGGCCGTCCTGGTGTCCGCACGGGCGAAGCGCACGATCCTGTCCACGGCGGTGTTGTTCCTGGTGGCCGGGTTCGTCCTCGGCGAGGACAGCATCGGAGTGATCGACCTGCACGCGGACACGTCGACCGTCGGGACGCTGGCCGAGCTCGCGCTCTTCGCCGTGTTGTTCACCGACGGCATGCGGGTCGGCTGGTCCGATCTCCGGTCGGCGTGGCAGCTGCCCGGCCGGGCGCTCGGCTGGGGTCTGCCGCTGACCCTGGCGATCATGGCGGCGGTGGCGCACTGGCTGGTAGGGCTGCCGTGGCCCGAGTCGTTGCTGCTCGCCGCGATCCTGAGTCCCACCGATCCGGTGTTCGCGTCGGCGCTGGTCGGCAATGAGCAGGTGCCGGGACGGCTGCGGCACCTGCTCAACGTCGAATCGGGTGTCAACGACGGGCTCGCCCTGCCGTTCGTGATCGTGTTCCTGGCCGTGGCCGCCAGGTCGCACGATCTGCATCTCGGGCGGATCGCTCTGGAGGTCGCCGGTCGGCTTGCGATCGGGGTCGTCGTGCCGATGGTGGCGATCCTGCTGAGTAGGGCGCGGTTCTTCGGGGCCTCACCGGCGTACGAGCCGCTCAACGGTCTGGCGATCGGGCTGCTCGTGCTCGCCTTGGCGCAGGTCTCGCACGCCAATCTGTTCCTCGCCGGGTTCGTTGCCGGCGTCACGGTGGCCACATGCGGCCCGGGCCAGCGGCAGGCGTTCGAGCAGTTCGGGGAGAACATCGCCGAGCTGCTCAAATTGGCCGCGCTGCTGGTGTTCGGCGCCGTGCTCTCGGTCGGCTTCCTCGGCGAGGTTTCGTGGCAGGGCTGGGTGTTCGCGTTCGTCGCCATCTTCCTGGCCCGCCCGATCGCCCTGTGGGTGTCGTTCCTGGGCTCGGACCTCGACATGGGGGAGCAGGCGGCGGCGATGTGGTTCGGGCCCAAGGGCTTCGCGTCGGTCGTGTACGGCCTACTGGTCCTCAACTCCGGCATCGGGCTGGCGGATCCGATCGTTCACCTCGTGGCGGTGACGATCGTGGTGTCGATCGTCCTGCACTCCTCCACGGACGTGCTCGTCGCCCGCCGCTTCGACACGGCGGCGGAGGCACCGCACTGGCACGCCGCCCTGCAGCGCGGATCCGAGTCGTGACCACCGCTCCCGCCGGCCGAGGAGCCGACCGGCGGGAGCTCACCGGCGAACGTCACGACTCGACGTTGTGGGCCGCGAGCAGCTCCCGGCCGCGGACGTCACTGATCATTTCCGGCGCGACGGTCTCGCCCCGGCGCAGCACGCTGACCGCCCCGGTGCGTTCCAGGATGACGGCGGCGACATCCTCGTACCGGTGAATCCCCGACAGCCGCAGCTTCTGTCGCAGTTCGTCCTCGACGACGTGGGCGCTGCGCAGATTGTCGTGCAGAACCGTGCCGTCGGCCATGAGCAGGACCGGCGGGCTCAGGAGCGTCCGGTTGACCCGGCGGCTCCGCCGGAGCAGGCCGAAGATCGCCTGCATGGCCAGCAGCGTCACCATGCCGAGCAGTCCCCCGCTCAAGGTCGGCGTGTACCCGAGGACCGCCCGGCCCATGACAGCACCGAATGCGACGGTGGTGGCCATGTCGAAGCTCGACATGGTCGCGAACGTGCGCTGCCCGACCACCCGCACCATGAGCAGGAACGCCAGGTAGAGACAGACGGTCGAGACGATCACCGTCGCGGCGTCGTCCCACCTCAGACCCAGGCGCACTGTCGTGTCCCTCCTTCGATGTCCGGAGGGACGGGTGCTACCCCTGGTCGCGGCGATCAATCGAACGGATCGCAATCAGCACAAGCCGCAGGCGTGAGGAGGAAAGCACCGTGAACCGCCCGGGTCACGGGCGGCCCGGCCCGTGTCGACGTCTCATGCGCCGTGGGGCCAGTCGCCCTGGACCGCGGTCTCGACGAGGTCGGCGTCCCGCTCCAGGCGCGAGCGCTCCACCTCATCCAGGTCCTGCCGGGCGGCCACGGCACGGGTACGCGCCAGCTGGTCGAGCAACGCGTCCTGGTCGCCGCCGCGTCCGGCCCACGCGACCTCCCGCAGCAGGCGCAGGATTCGGCCGAGAACCTCCGGCTCACCGGCGCCGTAGCGGCGGGGCTGGACGACCGCCAGGTCCAGCAGCGACGCGAAGCTGGGACGGGCGAGGATCACCCTGGTCCGGCCGGCGCCGTCCGGCACCTGCCGGGCTTCGCAGTCGTGGCGCGCTGCCTCGCACAGCAGGGCCGACGCGTGCCCGAGGGCGTGGACCGCGGTGGTCGGGTCGTTGACCGACGGCGACAGCGCCTTGACGGCGACATCGGTGATCTGGCGCAGCCCGAAGGCGACGTCCTGCGCGGCGGTGCGTTCGAACGACATCTGCAGGGCAGCGTCGACCTTTCCCTGCAGAGCCTCTCGGCTGGAGTCGTCGACGGGTGAGCCGTCGAGGTGCCACGCCTTGCCGACCGGTGTCCCGGCCACCACCGAGGCGCCGGGCAGCCGGTCGATGCTGATCACGACGTCCGCGGCGTCGGCGGCGCGCAGCAGCTGGTCCTCGTCGGCAGACGCGAGGAAGCCGGACCGCCCGGCGCAGAGAACGACGCCGGGCCCGGCCGGTGTCTGCGTGCGCCGGATCGGCCCGGGCGGCGACATGGTGTGCCGGATGGTGCGCCTGCCCTCGCTGTGCACGTCCCGCAGCATGGACTCCACCCGGATCTTCTGAGCGAGGTGCGCGAGGAATCCGACCACCGTCAGGACGCTGACCACGGTGAGTGCGTACGCGACGGTCACGGACAGGCGCGGCACGAACGCGGCGATGTCGTCGTCGCCGCCCCGCACCGTCCGCAGCACGGTGAGGGCGTACGCGAAGGTGCCGAGCAGAATCGCCAACGCCGCATGCACGAAGCGGTCCTGCGCGAAGGTCCGCAACAGGCGTGGCGAGTACTGCCCGCTCGCCAGCTGCAGGGTCACGACCGTCAACGAGAAGGTCAATGAGGTGACCGTGATCAGCGAACCCGCCACGGTCTGCAGCACGCTGCGAGCGGCCTCCGGGCCGCCGGAGAACAGGACGGTCGCCAGCGTGGGTGACAGATCGTCGAGCAGGCGGGCGTCGAGCCGGGGCATCAGCACCGCCAGCCCGGTCGCCGCCGCCACGGCCATCACCGGCAGGGGCCAGATCTCGGTTCGCAGCCAGTCGGTGAAGACTCTGCGCCGGATGCGGGAGGGGATGCGGGGCGACATCGCTGCGGACCTCCAGGTGCCGGTCTGGTAAGGGCCATCGGGCGGTACGCCGGCCGTGGATTCGTCCTTCCGGCCCGCCATACCCCCGTGGTCCGGCTTTTACGCGGCCGGCGATCCCGGCGCTGACCCCCGCGCCGTGAAGCGTTCGAGCGCAGGGGCCGCGATCAGCCGGCGGCGTTTGCGCCCCGGGACGCGGGGCAAGGCGGGCCGCATGCCTGGATGGTTGCAAGCGGGTGGCTGGGGCCTCCTGGCCGGGTCCGCCCTGATGGTGGGCGCGGCGGTCGGCTACCTGGCGCGCGTACCCCAGAAGATCATCGCCTCGGTGATGGCGTTCGGCGCCGGAGTCCTGCTGTCGGCCGTGGCCTTCGAGCTCATCGCGGAGGCGCACGAGCAGGCGGGACTGGCCGCCACCGCCCTCGGCGCGGTCGGCGGCGCCGTGATCTACACCGGTTGCAACGTCCTGCTCGCCCGGCGGGGCGCCCGGCACCGTAAGCGGTCCGGTGAGCAGCAGCCTTCCGAGGACGAGCAGGGAGGGTCGGGCCTCGCCCTGGCGCTCGGCGCGCTGCTCGACGGCGTACCGGAGTCGATCGTGATCGGCACCAGCCTGCTGGGCGGTGGCGCGATCAGTGTCGTGACGGTCGTCGCCGTCTTCATCAGCAACGTGCCCGAGGGTCTGTCCAGCGCAGCCGGCATGCGCCACGCCGGGCGGTCGAAGGCGTACGTGTTCGGGCTGTGGACCGGCATCGCCGTGATCAGCGGCCTCGCCGCCGTGGCGGGCTTCACCCTGCTGGGCGGCGCGCCCGCCGCCGTCCTCGCCGCCACCACCGCGCTCGCGGGCGGGGCGATCCTCGCGATGATCGCCGACACCATGATCCCGGAGGCCTTCGAGAAGGCGCACCTGCTCATCGGCCTGATCACGGTCATCGGGTTCCTGGTGGCGTTCTCGCTGTCCCAGGCCGGTTGAGCGTGTGTGATCCGGGCGCACCGGGTACGCCATCGCCGTGGCTGAGGAGAACAATGAGGGCGGCAGCACCCGTACGGTGATCGTGGCGGTTTTCGCCAACCTCGCGATCGCCTTGGCCAAAGTCGTCGCCGCCCTGCTGACCGGGTCCGCGTCGCTGTGGGCGGAAGCGGCTCACTCCACCGCGGACACCGGCAACGAGGTGCTCCTGTTCGTCGGCTGCGCCGCTCGGCGAAAGAGCCGGACGCCCGGCATCCCTTCGGATACGGCCAGGAGCGGTACTTCTGGACGTTCCTGGCGGCGCTCGGCATCTTCCTGGTCGGCGGAACCCTGTCGATCGGCGAGGGCGTGCGCAGCCTGTTGATGCCCGAGCCGCTGGAGTCGCTGTGGGTCGGCATCGCCGTCGTGGTGGTCGCCTTCGGTTTCGAGAGCTACTCATGGCACACCGCGCGCAAACAGCTGCGGGCGGAGTCGCAGCAAAGGCAGCGATCCCTGGTCGAGCACCTCCGGCGCGCCTCCGACCCGAGCGCCACGACCGTGTTCCTGGAGGACACCGCGGCGCTGATCGGTTTGGTTCTGGCCCTGGCGGCGCTGCTGCTGCACGCGGCGACCGGCTGGGACGCGGTGGGGAGCATGGGCATCGGCGTCCTGCTCATCGTCGTGGCGTTCCTGCTTGCGCGCCGCTCCAAGACCCTGCTGCTGGACGAGTCGGCGCCGCCGGACGTGCTGGAGCCGATCCGCGCGCAGCTCAGCCGGGCGGACTGGGTGGGTGAGGTGCGTGAGCTGCACGCCGTGTACGTGGGACCGGCCAGTCTCCTGGTGAACGCCTGGATCACCCCGGCCCAGGCGACCTGCCGGGAGCCCGCCGCGCACTTGGTCCGCCGCATCGCCCAGCTGCGCTCCCAGCTGCTCCGCCATCCGGCCATCGAACAGGTGACGGTGACGGTGGACGGCGAAGCCGCCCGTGCACCGTTTCCGGATACCGCCGTCGGGTAGGCGGGCCGGGACCGCACGCTACGGATGATCGGGGCACGGGATGGCGCGAGCGCGCATAGTGATCGTCGGGGCCGGCTTCGCCGGGTACGAGGCCGCCAGGACACTGCTACGACGCTCCCGCGGCGCCGCCGAGGTGGTGCTGCTCAACCCCACGGACTACTTCCTCTACCTGCCGCTCCTGCCGGAGGTGGCCGGCGGTGTCCTCGACCCGCGCCGGGTGACCGTGCCGCTGAGCGACACCCTGCCCGGCGTACGGCTGGTCCTCGGCCAGGCCGACGGCGTGGACGTCGACGCCCGTACCGTGTGGTTCACGGGACCGGAGGGCGAACGCGGAGCGCTGGGATACCACCGCCTCGTGCTGGCCGCCGGCAGCGTCAACAAGCTCCTGCCCATCCCGGGCGTCGCCGACCACGCTCACGGCTTCCGCGGCATCCCGGAGGCGCTGCACCTGCGCGACCACGTGATCCGCCAGATCGAGCTGGCGGATGCGGCCACCGACCCGGCCGAGCGGACCGCCCGGCTGACCTTCGTCGTGGTCGGGGCAGGCTACACCGGTACGGAGGTCGCCGCGCAGATGCAGCTGCTGACCCACGACGTGCTCAGCCGGCATCCACGGCTGGCGGGCACCCGGGCGCGGTGGATGCTGCTGGACACCGCCGACCACGTCCTGCCCGGCATGGACGAGAAACTGTCCGCCACGGCCGAGCACGTCCTGACCGGGCGTGGCGTCGAGGTCGAGATGGGCACGTCGGTCGCCGTGGCCACCGGCACCGGGGTCAAGCTCACCGACGGACGGTTTGTGGAATCGCACACCCTGGTGTGGTGCGTCGGCGTGCGACCGGACCCGCTGGCGCAGAGCACCGGACTCCCCATGACCAAGGGCCGGCTGGAGGTCGACGAGTACCTGGCCGTACCCGGGCACCCGGAGATCCTGGCCTGCGGCGACGCCGCCGCCGTACCCGACCCCGCCCATCCGGACCGGCCGACACCGATGACCGCCCAGCACGCCCTGCGCCAGGGCCGGCTCGCCGCGCACAACATCGCGGCCTCCTATGGATCCGGGCGGCGCCGGCCGTACCGCCATCGCGACCTCGGGTTCGTGGTGGATCTGGGCAGCTGGCAGGCGGCGGCCAACCCGTTGCACCTGCCGCTGTCCGGACCGGCTGCCCGCCTGGTCACCCGCGGATACCACCTCACCGCGCTGCCGGCCAACCGTGTGCGTACCGCCGCTGACTGGTTGTTCACCGCCGTCGGGTCACGCCCGGCGGTCCAACTCGGCCTGGTGCCGGGGCCGGCCGTGCCGCTGGACAGTGACGCCCCCGAACTCGTCCACCCGTCCCGCTGAGGAGAGTCACATGCGTGCGCTGACCGTGGAACCACTGGCCTCCGGCTCCGCCGAGGTCCGTGACGTGCCCGACCCCGAGGCCGGTCCGCGGGAGATGCTGGTCGAGGGGCTGGCCCTGGGCATCTGCGGCACCGACCGGGAGATCGTCGCCGGTGAGTACGGCTGGGCGCCGCCCGGCCGCGACCGCCTCGTGCTCGGCCACGAGTCGCTCGGCCGGGTCCGCACCGCCCCCTCCGGCAGCGGCTTCACCGCCGGTGACCTCGTCGTGGGCGTGGTGCGCAGGCCCGATCCCGTGCCGTGCGGGGCATGTGCCCACGACCAGTTCGACATGTGCCGCAACGGCCGGTACACCGAGCGCGGCATCAAAGAGATCGACGGGTACGGCAGCGAGCTGTGGGCCGTGGAGACCGGCTACGCGGTGAAGCTCGACCCCCGGCTCGAACGCGTGGGTGTCCTGATGGAACCCACCACGGTGGTCGCCAAGGCCTGGGAGCAGGTGGACCGGGTTGGCGCCCGCGCGTGGTACCAGCCGAGCCGCGTCCTGGTCACCGGCGCCGGGCCCATCGGGCTGCTCGCGGCCCTGCTGGGCGTGCAGCGCGGGCTGGAGGTGCACGTCCTGGACCTGGCCGCCGACGGGCCGAAGCCCGACGCCGTCAAGGTGCTGGGCGCGCACTACCACAGCGACGGCATGGCGGAGGTGGCCCAGCGGGTCCAACCGGACGTGATCATCGAGGCCACCGGGGTATCCAGCCTGGTGTTCGACGCGATGGCGGGCACGGCGTCGTACGGGATCGTCTGCCTCACGGGGGTCTCCCCGGCCGGTCGCAAGATCTCCGTGGACGTCGGCGCTACGAACCGCGAGATGGTGCTGGAGAACGACGTCGCCGTCGGGTCCGTGAACGCCAACCTGAGCCACTACGCCACGGCGGCCGACGCCCTCGCAGAGGCGGACCTCGAATGGCTGTCGCGGCTGATCACCCGCCGGGTGCCGCTGGCCCGCTTCCAGGAAGCCCTGCAGGCCCGGTCCGACGACATCAAAGTCGTCCTGGACCTGGCCGGCTGAGGAGCGCGGCATGCCCGGACGCATCGAGGACTACGCGCTCATCGGGGATCTGCAGTCCGCCGCGCTGGTCGGCCGAGACGGCTCCATCGACTGGCTGTGCCTGCCCCGGTTCGACTCCACCGCCTGCTTCGCGGCGCTGCTCGGCGACGACTCGGCCGGACACTGGCGCATCGCACCGGCCGGCGCCGCTGCCGCGACCGATCGCCGATACCACGACGACACCCTGGTGCTGGAGACCGAGTGGCGGACCCCCGACGGTGTCGTGCGGCTGCTCGACTTCATGCCACCCCGCGGCGAGGCCGCCGACGTGGTGCGGATCGCGGAGGGCGTGTCCGGTGAGGTGCCCATGCACATGGACCTCGTCCTGCGCTTCGACTACGGCCGGGTGGTGCCGTGGGTACGCCGGCAGGGCCACGACCTCGAAGCGGTCGCCGGCCCGGATGCCGTGTGGCTGCGCACCGACGCGCCGGTGCACGGCCGGGACCGCACCACGGTCGCCGACTTCACCGTACGGGCGGGGGAGAAGGTGCCGTTCGTCCTGAGCCACCAGGTCTCGCACCTGCCGCGGCCCGAACCGGTCGATCCGTTCCGGGCGCTCACCGAGACCCGGCGGTACTGGCACGACTGGATCGCCCGCTGCGACTACGACGGCCGCTGGCCCGAGGCGGTGCGCCGGTCGCTGATTCTGCTGAAGGCGCTGACGTACGCCCCGACCGGCGGCATCGTCGCCGCGGCGACCACCTCGCTGCCCGAGCAGATCGGCGGCCCGCGCAACTGGGACTACCGCTACTGCTGGCTGCGCGACGCCACGTTCACCCTGCAGGCGCTGCTGGGCACCGGCTACGTCGCCGAGGCCAGGGCATGGCGGGAATGGCTGCTGCGGGCCGTCGCCGGCGACCCCGCCGATCTGCAGATCATGTACGGCCTCGACGGCGCACGCCGCCTCCCCGAGTACACGCTGGACTGGCTGAGCGGGTACGAGAACTCCAGCCCGGTCAGGGTGGGCAACGCCGCGGCCGCGCAGCTGCAGCTGGATGTCTACGGGGAGGTGCTCGACGGCTTGCACCTGGCGCGCGAGGCCGGCATCGCCGCCACCGACGCCGGCTGGGACCTGCAGAAAGCGCTGCTCGACTACCTCGAGGGCGCCTGGCGACAGCCGGACAACGGTCTGTGGGAGGTGCGCGGCGGCCGGCGGCAATTCGTGCATTCCAAGGTCATGGCCTGGGCCGGGTTCGACCGTGCCGTGACCGCCGTGGAACACCACCGCCTCGACGGCCCGGTGGAGGCCTGGCGTGCGGCGCGCGACAAGATCCACGCCGAGGTCTGCGCCAAGGGCTTCGACAGCGACCGTGGCACCTTTACCCAGTCGTACGGATCGGCGGCCCTGGACGCATCGCTGCTGCTCATCCCGCGGGTCGGGTTCCTGCCGGGCGCCGACGCGCGGGTGGCCGGCACCGTCGAGGCGGTGCGGCGGGAGCTGTGCCAGGACGGCTTCGTGCTGCGCTACCGGCCCGACCACGAGGGCGTCGACGGGCTGCCGGGCACCGAAGGCGCGTTCCTGGCCTGCACGTTCTGGCTGGCGGACGCCTTGCACGCGGTCGGCCGCCGCGACGACGCCGAGCGGATGTTCGAACGCCTGCTCGGGCTGCGCAACGACGTCGGGATGCTGTCCGAGGAGTACGACCCGGGGTCCGGACGTCAGCTCGGGAACACCCCGCAGGCGTTCAGCCTGGTCGGCCTGGTGAACTCGGCGCGGCTGCTGAGCGGCACCTCGACGCGTACGTCGGCGGACTCCTCCGCCCAGCACACCCGACGGGACGCCGGGTGACCGGGGCGGACCGGCGGCGGCGGATCGTCCAGGCGCTGGCCCGGATGTCGTGGCACCGACTGCTGGCGGCGCTGGCCCTCGGATACCTCACACCGCTCCTGGTGATCCGCTACGGCATGCCCGGGGTGGCCAGGGCGGTGCCGGTCGCCGGGTACGCAGCGCGCCTGGCCGTGCAAAGCGGCCGCCGGCTCGCCGGGAGTCCGCACCGACGCAGGACTGTCACGAGATCGTCATAGGAGCGCACCCGGTCGCGGTCCCTCACCGGGCAGGTCGGCAACGCGGCGGACGCATCGCCGCAGCGACCGAACCCCTAGGAGGAGACCGATGAGAACCAGGCGTGCCGCGGCCGCGGCGATCATCGCGGCGATGACCGTGGCCGTGTCCGGCGGCTGCACCGACGACGTACCGTCGCCCGCGGCGGCGCCCTCGGCATCGGCGGCCGAGGCGGCGGACCGTGGCATCGTCGACATGGTGTCGGTGGTGGAGCCCTCGGTCGTCACGATCCACACCGATGAGGGCCTCGGCAGTGGTGTCATCTACCGCGCCGACGGGGTGATCGTCACCAACGCTCACGTGGTCGGCCCGGCGACCCGGGTACAGGTGTCGTTCGCTGACGGTACGCAGCTGCCGGGCCAGGTCACCGGCTCGGACGACCTCACCGACCTCGCCGTGTTGAAGGTCGGCCGCACTGGGCTGCCCGCCGTCACGGTGCGGCAGGAGCTCCCACGGCAGGGTGAGACGGCCTTGGCGCTCGGCAGTCCGCTCGGCTTCGAGAACACCGTCACCCAGGGCATCATCTCCGGTGTCAGCCGGCAGATCCCCGGCTCCGGCGCAGGGGGCCGCCCGCTGGTCGACCTGGTCCAGACCGATGCGCCGATCTCGCCCGGCAACTCCGGCGGTGCGCTCGTCGACGCCCAGGGGCGGCTGGTCGGGATCAACGAGGCGTACATCCCGCCATCGGCCGGAGCGGTCTCCCTCGGCTTCGCCATCCCGGCGAGCACGGTAGTCGACGTGACCGAGCAGCTGCTGAAGGACGGCAAGGTCTCGCACCCCTACCTCGGGGTGGTGCTGACCACCGTGACCCCGCAGATCGCCCAGGCGCTCGGCATGAAGGTCACCAGCGGCGCCCTGGTGCGGCAGGTCCAGCCGAACAGCCCGGCGGCCACCGCCGGAATCCGGGCCCGTGACGTGATCGTCAGATTCGAGGATTCCACGGTGCGCACCGTCGGTGACATCTACGCCGCCCTGCGAAAGGCGAAGCCGGGCGAGAAGGCCGTCCTGAAGGTGAACCGGAACGGGACGGTCACCGACATCCCGGTCACGCTCGGCACGCTTTCCCGCTAACGGGAGCGGGGACACGAACGTGCACGCCCTGAGTCGGACCGCCGGTACCTTGGTCATCGTCCTCACGTTCGCGGACGCCTTCGCCACCACGCTGGTGGTAGGGGCGGGCGGTGGGCCCCTCACCCGGCGGCTCATGGGACTGCTGTGGCGCCTGCTGCTGCGGCTGTTCGGCGGTGGAAGGGCGCCGAAGCTGCTGGGTGGTGCCGGCGCGGCGATCCTAGTGACCACCGTCGTGATCTGGGTCGCCCTGCTGTGGGCCGGCTGGTCACTGATCCTGCTGGGCGGGCACGGCGCCGTGGTGGACGCCAGGACGGGAGTCGCGGCCGACTGGGCGGAGATCGTGTACTACGCCGGGTTCACGATCTTCACGCTCGGCGTGGGCGACTACGTGGCCGCCGGGCAGCCGTGGCGGTTCCTCACCGCGGTATCCGGATTCTCCGGCCTCTTCCTGGTCACCTTGGCCATCACGTACCTTATCTCGGTGGTCGCCGCGGTCGTGAACCGCCGGGCGGTGGCCGTGCGCATCCATGCGCTCGGCACCAGCGCGGCGGGCATCGTGCACGGCGGGTGGACCGGCGCCACCTTCAGCTCTGCCTTCGTCCAGCATCTGGTGTCTGTGACCGAGCAGCTGTCAGTCGTGGCCGAACAACACCTGGCGTATCCGGCGCTGCACTACTTCCATAGCCGGAACGCGACGACCTCCTCTCCGATCGCCGTGGCTAGGCTCGACGACGCGATGCTGCTCCTCCGCACCGCCGTCGAACCCGGCGCCCGGCCGGATGACAGCGTCACCTGGCCCGTGCAGGCCGCCGTGGAGCGGTACGTGTCCACGGTCGCGATGACCTCGGCGACACCCCACGACCCCCCGGTGCCGCCGCTGCCGGACCTTGAGGCTCTGACCGCTTCCGGCGTACCGACGGTGGAGGAGGCGTCATTCCGGGCTGGAACGCACGCCACGGCCGAACGTCGGCGTACCCTTCACCGGCTGGTGCTCGCGGACGGCCGCGACTGGGACGCGGTGGGCTGAAAAACCCGATCCGATCCGACGTTTAGCAGCGGAGGGCGGGGGAATGCCAGCGTCGAGCTTCGGCCCCCGCGGCGTCGAGATAGCGGCGCCATGCGTTCCCCGCGAACGCACCCGACGGGCAAGCCTGGACAGCCGGTGGTAGCGGCGTGCCCTGTGGGCGCCTTTCCGCCGGCTCGTCGTTCCTTTCGTGGTCTGCCCACGCCTCCCTCGCTCGTCCGGATGCGATCCGGCGGGCTTCTCCTGTCGCTCTGAGGAGACACGTGACGCTTTACCATGCTGTTGCCGTGCCCGCGGCCGCCGATGAGCGGACGCGGCACGGTTCCGTCGACGACACCGAACGCGTAACGGCGGCTCTGTTCCGGCAGATGGAGCATGCAGCGCCCGACGGCGACGAACGCCGGCGGATCCGGGCGCGCATCATCGAGCTCAACCTGCCGTTAGCGACCCGGCTGACGTACCGGTACCTCAACCGTGGCCAGAGCTCCGACGACCTGCGGCAGGTAGCCGCGCTGGGGCTCGTCAAGGCGGTCGACGGCTTCGACCCGGCCCGCGGCAAGCCGTTCTTCGGCTATCTCATCCCGACCGTGGCCGGTGAGCTCAAGCGGCACTTCCGGGACCACGGATGGGATATGCACGTGCCGCGCCGGCTGCAGGAGCGCTACCTCGACGTGACCCGGACCTGCTCCGCGCTCACCCAGCGCCTGAGGCGGGCACCCAGCGCCGCGGAGATCGGTGCGGCACTCGGGCTCGCCGAGCATGATGTCGTCGAGGCGCTCGGCGCCGCCGCCGTCTACGACGTCAGTTCGCTGAACGCCAAGGTCTCCGGCGAGGACGACGCCGCCGAACGGCAGGAGTTCGTCGGCGCGGAAGACGCTGCGCTGGTGTCGGTGTGCGACAAACTTGTCCTGCGCGAGCTGGTACGGGACCTACCGGAGCGGGATCGTCACATCCTGAGTCTGTACTTCTTCGCGGAGATGACCCAGGAGCGCATAGCAGCAGCCCTCGGCATGTCGCAGATGAACGTCTCTCGGCTGCTGCGCAGGATCCTGGACCGACTCCGCCGCGGACTCGACGATCGGGCGGAACGACCGGCCGAGCCGTCGTACGCGCGCACCGGCATCAGCATGAACCACACCCGGGACGCGTCCGTCCTGACAGTTCACGGCGATGTGGATGGGTTGGTGCTGCGCCGGGCGCTCGTGGACGCGGTCGTCCGCACCCGTCGGGGGCGCGTCATCGTGGACCTGCGACAGGCGGCGACGGCGGGAGCGGCGACCGCGCGGGCGCTGGTCGACGCCTACCAGGCCAGCGGTTCCAGCGGAGCGCGCCTCGCCGCGGTCGATGTGCCCCCGCAGCTGTACGACGTCCTGTGCAGGCTCGGGGTTACCCGGCTGGTGTCGTGCCGGCCGCTCTGCGTCCCCACGGCGAGCGCGTCCCCGCTCCCCAAGGGTGACAGTCAGCCTTCTGCGGACGCCACAGCGGAACGGATGACTCTGCCGTCGGTCCACCGCCGACCGCTCGCGGGGGTGCATCGGACCTCTCTGGTAGCCGCGCGCCGGACCACTCCGGTAGCCGCCTTCCGGACGACGACGGGACGACAAAACGGAACGCCGGGAAGATGGGACGGACGCCGGACCAGGGCACCGTGACAGCCCGCTCGGGCTCAGTCATCCGGCATCGAGGGCACCGGCGGAGGTAGCACACCGCGGTCGGGGCCCGAGTACATCGTGCGCAGCGCCAGCCGCACCCCTGCGGACCGCACCGAACCCCGGATCCCCGCATGCAACAGCGCGGCCTTGGCGGCATTGCCGCCGGGCCCCCCGTGCACCCCTCCGCCGGGATGTGCGCCCGCGGAGGCCAGGTAGAGGCTGCGGATCGGGGTCTCGGCCCGGCCGAGGCCGGTCACCGGCCGGAAGATGAGTTCCTGAAACAGCTTAGTGGTGCCGCCGTTGATGGCGCCGCCCACCAGGTTCCCGTCGGCTCCGGACAGGTCGCCCGGACTCTCCACCAGCCGCCGCGTCACCAGGTCGCGGAACCCCGGCGCGTGGTGCTCCAGGAGGTCTTCCACGGTTTGGATCTGGTGACGTACGGCCGCCTCGTCCCGGGCGAGGGCGCGGGGGAGATGAGTGTACGCCCACAACACCTCCGTGCCCCTCGGCGACCGCGTCGGGTCGGCTGTGGTCATCTGGCCCAGCAGGACGAACGGCCTTTCGGGGCGGCGGCCGGTGGTCAGCGCACCGGTGTAGTCGGTGAGGCCGTCCAGGCCGGTTCCGAGGTGAACGGTTCCCGCACGGCCCACCTCCGCGGCCTTCCAGGGCACCGGGGCGGACAACGCCCAGTTGAGCTTCAGGGTGGACGGGTCCCACATGAACCGGCGCAGGTCCTGCAGGAACCGGCCGGGGAGGTGACGCTCGCCGACGAGCTCCCGGTACAGCGTGGGCACGTCCACATCGGCCAGCACGGCCCGGCGGGCCAGCACGATCTCGCCGCTCCGGGTCCGTACGCCGTGGGCCCGGCCGTGGCGCACCAGGATCCGCTCGACCGGCCGGCCGCATCGCAGCTCTCCGCCGGCGGCGCGCAGCCGGCGGGTCAGCGCCTCGGTGAGCATGCCGGAGCCACCGCGCGGGACGGGAAAACCGTGTCGCTGGCCGACCATCGTCATGAGCCAGCCGAAGATCGCGCTGCCGGGCTCGTCGGCGGACATGTCGGAATGCAGAGCCGTGCCGGCCAGCAGCAGCTGCGCTCCCTCACCGCGGAACTGCTCGCGGCCCATCCGGCGCACCGGCAGGGTGGCGAAGCGGGCGAAGCGCGCGGCGTCGGCGGCCCCGAGCCGCCGGAGCAGGTCGAGCCCCGGCCGTACGGGCGGGAACGGCTGGAACAGCGCGTCCAGCACGGCGTCGCCGACCCTGTCCCAGCGGTGCACCAGGTCCCGCCAGGCTGCGCCGTCGCCGCGTGCGAAGGCATCGACCGACGCCGCGGTCTCGTCGAGGTCGCGGGACAGGACCACCGAGCGGCCGTCGGGCAGCAGATGCGCCAGGACGGCAGGCGCGTGCGACCACTGCAGCCCGTGCTCCTGCAGCTGCAGCCCGCGCAGCACCGGGGAGGCGGCTCCGAGCGGGTAGAAGGCGCTGAACAGGTCGGCGGTGTATCCCGCGCCGAGCACCTCCGCGGAGCGCACCGCCCCGCCCGGCGTGTCCTCGGCTTCTAGGACCAGGACGCTCCAGCCTTGGTCGGCGAGGAGGTTGGCGGCCACCAGCCCGTTGTGCCCGGCGCCGATGACGACGGCGTCGTAGCGCGGTGGGTGGCTTCTACGGCGGGGAACGGCGTCTGATGTCACGCGGCGGTGCCTTCCCCCATCCGCCGTGGGCTACACGGTGCCGCACAGGTTTGACAAAGCATGGTTAAGGAAAGCCGCCCCGGGCGTCCCGGACCGAGGAGGGCACATGGAAGAGGCTGTCGAGTCCGAAGCCGTGCGGAGAAGGCTCGCGGTGGCGGTGATCGTCGCCGCGGCGCTCGCCACGGCGTTGCTGCTCTGGGCCAAATGGGTGCCGTACGGGGCCAAGGTGCCCGGTCTGGCTGGCAGCGGTGTCTGGCCGGGTTCCGACATCCTGCGAACCGGCGGTGTCCGTGCCGGCGACGCCCCGTCGTGGGGTGCCGCGACGAGCTTCACGGGGGCGTACGCCCGGGCGGTCTGGCGGGCACTGCTGGCCGCCTTGCTGATCAGCGCCGCCCTGCAGACGCTGGTCCCCCGGGCGTGGCTGCTGCGCCTGCTCAACCGGCCGGGGCGCCTGCAATCCGCCTTGGCCGGTGGCCTGGCCGGCACCCCGTCGATGATGTGCACCTGCTGCACGGCTCCGGTGGCCGTGGGACTGCGGCGGCGGGGTGCCAACATCGCCGCCGTCGTCGCGTACTGGCTGGGAAATCCGCTGCTCAACCCGGCGGTGATCGTCTTCTTGCTGCTGGTCGCACCGTGGCAGTGGACCGCCACCCGGCTCGTGGTCGGCGCGCTGGTGGTCGTCGGTGGAGCGGCGCTGGTGTCGCGGATCGCCGAGGGCCGGTCCCCGGCCGTGCCGGTCGTGGTGGACGAAGTCGAGGACCAGGGGCCGTCGCTGCGGCGCTACCAGGCCGTCCTCCTACGTCTCGGCGTGACGCTGGTGCCCGAGTACCTGGTTGTGGTCATGCTGGTCGGCGCCTTCCGGGGATGGCTGCTGCCGCTGGGTCCGGGTCCTGCCTCGGGCCTGCTCCTAGTCGTCGTGGCCGCCCTGCTGGGCACCGCGCTGGTCATTCCGACCGCCGGCGAGATCCCGGTGGCTCAGGGAATGGCGCTGGCCGGTTTGTCCCTCGGCGGTGTGGGCGCGCTCCTGGTCACGCTGCCGGCGGTCAGCCTGCCCGGGATGGTGATGGTCTGGCGCGCCTTCGGCTGGCGCGTCACTGTGGCGACGGCCGGGGTCGCCGCGGCTGGCGGCGTCCTGGCCGCGGGCATGCTCGTGCTGCTGACGCGTTGAACGGCAACGACACCGTTTGGCGCCCGCCCGGACGGGTAGGGGCGCGCCCTCGACACAGGGAGGTTTCCGGTGGGGGTGCGTGAGACGTTCCTGCCGTGGCCGGCGCTGCGGCAGGCGCTCGCCGCGGTCGGTCAGGGTGACCGGTCCGGGCGGGGCCGGGCCGTACGCTCGCGGGCCACGGACCGGCTGCGGCCGCGTACCGACACCGCCGACCGCGTGGTCGCCAGCGTGTGCCCGTACTGCGCGGTCGGCTGCGGCCAGTTGGTCTACGTCAAGGACGACGAGGTCGTGCAGATCGAGGGTGACCCGGCATCCCCGGTGAGCCGGGGCCGGCTGTGTCCCAAGGGCGCGGCCACGAAGCAGTTGGTCACCAACCCGCTGCGCGAGACGAGGGTCCGCTACCGTCGCCCGTACGCCACGCAGTGGGAGGAGCTCGACCTCGGCCCGGCGATGGACATGATCGCCGACCGGGTCATCGCCACTCGCCGCGACACCTTCGTCGACACCGACGAGCGAGGCCGGCGGGTACGCCGCACGATGGGCATCGCCATGCTGGGCGGGGCCACGCTGGACAACGAGGAAAACTACCTGATCAAGAAGCTCGGTACCGCGCTGGGCGCCGTACAGATCGAGAATCAGGCCCGTATTTGACACTCCTCCACCGTCCCCGGTCTGGGGACCTCCTTCGGTCGCGGCGGCGCGACGACATTCCAGCAGGACCTGCAGAACGCCGACTGCATCGTGCTTCAGGGCTCCAACATGGCCGAGTGCCACCCCGTGGGCTTCCAATGGGTCATGGAGGCGAAAGGGCGCGGGGCGACGCTCATCCACGTCGATCCGCGGCTGACGCGGACCGGCGCCCTGGCCGACCTGCACGTGCCGATCCGGTCGGGTACCGACATCGCCCTGCTCGGCGGGCTGATCAACTACGTGCTGAGCAACGGGCTGGAGTTCCGTGAGTACGTGGTGGCTTACACGAACGCGGCGACGATCCTGCGCGAGGACTTCCGGGACACCGAGGACCTCGACGGGATGTTCTCCGGCTGGCAGGACGACACCGGCAGCTACCGGACCGACTCCTGGCAGTACGAGGGCACCAGCGTGGCCAGCGCGGCCGGCAAGCGGCAGCAGGGCGCGAAGGAGATGTCACACGAGCGGCACGTGACCGGGCGCGGGCACGAGCACGGAAGCCACGGTGCATCGCTGCGGGACCTGCACCGCATCGAGCGGGACGAGACCCTGCAGCACCCGCGCTGCGTTTTCCAGGTCCTCAAGCGGCACTACCGCCGCTACACCCCGCAGATGGTGGCACGCGTCTGCGGGATTCCGGAGGAGATCTTCCGTCAGATGGCCGAGGCGATCACCCGCAACTCGACGCGGGACCGGACGACGGCGTGGGCGTACTCGGTCGGCTGGACCCAGCACACCGTCGGCGTGCAGTACATCCGGGCGGCTGCCGTGCTGCAGCTGCTGCTGGGCAACATCGGGCGACCCGGCGGCGGCATCCTGGCCCTGCGCGGGCACGCCAGCATCCAGGGCAGCACGGACATCCCGACCCTGTACAACCTGCTGCCCGGGTATCTCCCGATGCCGCACCCGGACTCCCATGGCAGCCTCGACGACTACGTGGCCGACGACTCCTCGGACACCGGCTACTGGGGCAACATGCGCTCGTACGCCGTCAGCCTGCTCAAGGCGTACTGGGGTGAGGCGGCCACCGCGGACAACGACTTCTGTTTCGACTACCTGCCGCGGATCACCGGCGACCACAGCTCGTACCAGACCGTGCAGGCGCAGCTCGACGGCACCTGCAAGGGCTATTTCCTCAACGGGCAGAATCCGGCGGTCGGTTCGGCCAACGCCAAGGCGCAACGTCTTGGCATGGCGAACCTGGACTGGCTCGTCGTGCGGGATTTCTCGCTCATCGAGTCCGCGACGTGGTGGAAGGACGGACCGGAGGTCGAGTCGGGGGAGCTGCGGCCGGAGGAGATCGGCACCGAGGTTTTCTTCCTGCCCGCCGCCGCCCACACCGAGAAGGATGGCAGCTTCACCAACACCCAGCGCATGCTGCAGTGGCACCACAAGGCCGTGGACCCGCCCGGCGACGCGCGCAGCGACCTGTGGTTCTGGTTCCACCTCGGGCGGATCATCCGGGCCAAGCTGGTGGGCTCGCAGTCCGCGGTCGACCGGCCGATCCTCGATCTGACCTGGAACTACTCCACCCACGGGCAGCACGACGAGCCCAGCGCGCAGGGGGTGCTGCAGGAGATCAACGGGTGGAAGTTCGATGGGTCGTGCCTGTCGTCGTACGAGGAGCTCAAGGACGACGGCTCCACCGCGTGCGGATGCTGGATCTACTGCGGCACGTACGCCGACGGGATCAACCAGGCGGCCCGTCGCAAGCCGCGCACCGAGCAGAGCTGGGTGGCGCCCGAATGGGGCTGGGCGTGGCCCGCCAACCGCCGCCTGCTCTACAACCGCGCCTCCGCCGATCCGGAGGGCCAGCCCTGGAGCGAGAAGAAGGCGTACGTCTGGTGGGACGCCGACCAGGGCAGGTGGACCGGCCACGACGTGCCCGACTTCCAGCCCACCAAGGCGCCCGGCCACCGCCCGCCGGAGGACGCGAAACGGCAGGACGCGCTGTCGGGCGTCGACCCGTTCATCATGCAGGCCGACGGGAAGGGCTGGCTGTACGTGCCGGCCGGGTTGACCGACGGGCCGCTGCCGGCACACTACGAGCCGCAGGAGTCGCCGGTGCCCAACCTGCTCTACGGTCAGCAGCAGAACCCGGCGCGTCAGGTGACGAAACGGCCGGTGGACCGGTATCACCCGAGCGGCGACCAGCCGGGCAGTCAGGTCTTCCCGTACGCGCTGACCACCTACCGGCTCACGGAGCACCACACGGCCGGGGGCATGAGCCGGTGGCTGCCGTACCTGTCGGAGCTGCAGCCGGAGATGTTCTGCGAGGTGTCCCCGGAGCTGGCGGACGAGGCCGGGCTGCAGCACCTTGGATGGGCCACGATCGTCACCGCCCGCAACGCCATCGAGGCGCGCGTGCTGGTCACCGACCGCATGCTGCCGATGCGGGTGCACGACCGGCTCGTGCATCACGTAGGCCTGCCGTACCACTGGGGCCGTAACGGCATCAGCACCGGCGACGGGGCGAACGAACTGACCCACATGGCCCTGGACCCCAACGTCCACATCCAGGAGGCAAAGGCGCTGACCTGCGACATCCGCCCCGGAAGGCGGCCGCGTGGGCCGGACCGCCTGCGCCTGGTGGAGGGCTACCGCCGCCGGGCCGGGGTCACCGACGAGACGGGTACGGCGCACCGCACCACGGAGGAAGGACCGGCATGAGCGACGACCTGCGGGAAGGGACGACGGGATACCCGGAGTCGGCGCCCCGGATGGGCTTCTTCACCGATACCAGCGTCTGCATAGGCTGCAAGGCGTGCGAGGTCGCGTGCAAGGAGTGGAACGTCATCCCCGACGACGGCCTGTCGCTGCTGGGCATGTCCTACGACAACACCGGCATGCTGGGCGCAGACACCTGGCGACACGTCGCGTTCATCGAGCAGGACAAGCCGCTCGGCCGGCAGAACAACGCCGTCGCCGCCATGCCGACCGGGCCCACCTCGACGCACGCCACCGCCGGGGTGGTCGCGGACGGCCTGGGTAACAAGCACGGAGCCGGCTTCGGCACCGACACCGGAGGTCTGCACCCGGGTCCGCGACCCGGCGACAACGCGCCGGGCCCGGTCGGCCCGGACGGCCGTAAGGAGCTGCGCTGGCTCATGGCCAGCGACGTGTGCAAGCACTGCACCCACGCCGCCTGCCTCGACGTGTGCCCCACCGGGGCGCTGATACGCACGGAGTTCGGCACGGTCATCGTGCAGGAGGACATCTGCAACGGCTGCGGCTACTGCGTGCCGGCCTGCCCGTACGGCGTGATCGACCAGCGCAAGGACGACGGCCGGGTCTGGAAGTGCACCCTGTGCTACGACCGGCTCAGCGGCGGCCAAGAGCCGGCCTGCGCCAAGGCCTGCCCGACCGACTCCATCCAGTACGGACCGCTCGATGAGCTGCGGGACAGGGCGGCGCACCGGGTCGAGGACCTGCACGACGCCGGCGTACCCGAGGCGCGGCTCTACGGCGCCGACCCGGACGACGGCGTGGGCGGGGCGGGGGCCTTCTTCCTCCTGCTGGATGAGCCCGAGGTGTACGGCTTCCCGCCGGACCCGGTCGTCACCACCCGTGACCTGCCGCGGACGTGGCGGCACACCGCCCTGGCCGCGGCCGGCGTGGCGGCGACCGTAGCCGCGGTCTTCCTCGGAGCCCGGCGATGAGCGCCCCGGAGGACCGCGGCGGCGAGGTGCACCGTGACGGTCCGCACGGCACGGCACCCGGGCGCGAGGCCCGCATCGGCGCCCGCGGTGGCCGGCGTCCCGGCCGCGGCGGCGAGGTGGTGCCGCCCGCGGAGTTCCGGTCGTACTACGGCCGGTCGGTGCTCAAGGCGCCGGTGTGGGCGTCGCGGGACATCGGTGGCTACTTCTTCCTCGGTGGGATCGCCGGCGGATCGGCCCTGCTCGCCGCGGGCGCGGACCTGACCGGGCGTGCCGCGATGCGGCGGTCCGCCCGCGCCACGGCCGTGGCGGCGACCGGGCTGTCGCTGGCAGCACTGGTCCACGACCTCGGACGCCCCGGGCGCTTCGTGCACATGCTGAGGGTGTTCAAGCCGAGCTCACCCATGTCGGTGGGCACCTGGATCCTCACCGGCTTCGCGCCGCTGGTCGCGATCGCCGCGCTCGACGAGGTACGGCACCGTCTGCCCGCGCCGCTGTCGTCAGTCGTGGCCGCGCTCGGACGGACGAGCGGACTCGCTGCCACGGCGCTAGCGCCCGCCGTGACCACGTACACCGGCGCGCTGATCGCGGACACCGCCGTACCGGTCTGGCACGAGGCGCATCGCGAGCTGCCGTACCTGTTCGGCGCCAGCGCGCTCGCCGCCTCGGGCGGGCTGATCGCGGCCATCTCGCCGCTCGGACAGGCCGGTCCCGCGCGCCTGACCGGCATCGTCGGCGCGGCTGCAGAGCAGGCCGCCGACCGGGCGGTGCACCGGCGCCTCGGCATGGTCGCCGAGCCGCTGTCGCAGGGCCGCGCGGGCCGCTACCTCCGGGCGGCACGCTGGTCCACCCGGGCCGGCGCGGTCCTGCTCGGAGCGTCGGCGGTGCGCTGCAGCCGGGCCCTGGACGTCGCCGGCGGCCTGGCTCTCACGGCCGGGTCCCTGTTCGCCCGGCTCGGGTACTTCCACGCCGGGACGTCATCCGCGACGGACCCGCGCTACACCGTCGTACCGCAGCGGCAACGGATCGGCGCGGCGCGGCCGGCCGCCGAACAACAGCCGGATCAGGTGGTGGACGTTCGACATTCCGGGTAGGGGCGGCGGAGTCCGATCCGTCTTATCCGGAGGTGAGACGCCACGCGCCCCGACCTCCTCGAGATGCAGGCCCGCTACGAAAGGGCCTCCGCCGGCGGCCCGGCGGTGATCACCGACGGCTTCGTCCTGCTCGCCGGGCTCTGGCTCGCCGTCTCGCCGTGGACGATCCACTTCGCGGCGTCCGCTCCTGACGTCAGGGTCAGCAACCTGATCCTCGGCATCGCGGTCGCCGTGGTGGCGCTGGGGCTCACCCTGATGCCCCAGCGCATGGTGCGGCTCAGTTGGGCGACCGCGGTCATCGGCGCCTGGGTCGTGGTGTCCCAGTGGGTGATCCCGCAGTCCGGCAGCTCCACCGGTATCGTCATCAACAACGTGATCACCGGCAGCGTGATCCTGCTGCTCGGCGTGGCCGCGGCCATGATCCTCACCGCGGGCGCTCGGTCGCGGCGTTCCTGAGGACCCGCGTACGGGTATGCCACCGTGGTGCGGACGCCTGTCCCGGACGACGCCGGCACGCTGTGCCAGAGTGTTGCCTATGACCGTTTCTGCCGCCGATCCGCGCGACGAGGCCGAACAGCACGTGACGGCGGCGCTGCTGGCGCTCAGCCGGGTGTTCGTCGACCTGGCCGCGCGTTCGCTCGCCGGCCTCGACGAGGAGGTCACGCTGGCGCAGTACCGGACGCTCGTCCCACTGGTCTGCCCGGGGCAGCAGCGGATCGTCGATCTGGCGCAGTAGCTGGGAGTGACGTCCTCGACCGCCACCCGCATGTGCGACCGCCTGGTTCGCAAGGGGCTCGTGACCCGCCGCAACCGCGACGACGACCGGCGAGCCGCCTGGATGACGCTGACGCCTGCCGGGCGGGACCTCGTCGGAGACGCGATGCGCAGGCGCGCGACCGAGGTCGGCCTGGTGGGTGAGCTGTCGATGACCCGGCCCCGGGCCGTGCTGGCGGCCATGGCCTCGCTCGCCCTCTTCACCCGGATCCGGCTGTACATGTGCACGCGGCTCCCGGGCTACGATCGGAGTTAGTGCATCAGCGCACCTAATCCGAGGAGGTGCGGTGAGCGGCCAGACCGTCGAATTCCTCCTCGTCCAGGACGACGCAGCCGAGGAGACCTACCTCCGCGAGACCTGGGATGTGCACAAGGTGATCAGCCCGGTGCATGCCGTACGTGACGCTCGGCAGGCACGGGCCTACCTGGACCGGGAACCGCCGTACGAGGACGCGCGTACGCCCGACGTCGTGCTACTCGACCTCCACCTGCCCGGCCACGACGGCCGCCAGTTCCTGCGGCAGCTTCGCGCACGCCCGGACACGGCGGGTACGCCGGTGGTCGTCCTCGTCGACTCGAGCGCCGCCGAGCACATCATCCGTGCGGAGCTCCTGCCCGTCCACGGGTACGCGACCAAGCCGGTCGACTTCGCCTGCCTCACCGACATCGTCCGGAACCTGGAATCGACCGCGTTCATGGTTCACCGGCAGGCATGACGGCGTTTCTGTCATGCAACCGTCATATGGCTGCTGAGGCGCTGCGATGTCGTCCTGCGAGGATTCTGCGCTGTGACGGCCCGGTTCGGGACGCCGCGCCATCCGGTACGAGGAGTCGCTGATGAACCCGTGTCCGTCCGAGCGTGGGACGAGTACGACCAGGAGCTGGTGGAGTGCGTTGCCGACGAGCTGGTAGCCGACACCCGGATCCGGGGCCGTCACGTCCCGGTGACCGTGCAGAACGGCGTCGTCATCCTCGAGGGATGGTGGATTCGGTGGCCGTCCCGGAGTCAGCCGGACGCCGGTGTGGGCGGTTCCCGGCGTGCGGCATGCTCGTGCCGGACGCCTGCTGACCTGCGCCGAGCAGGCGCCCGGCCGGGACGGCCGGGCGCCCGGTGCGCCGCGGGGTGTCAGGTCATGGCGCCGAGGAGCTCGCGGCACGCCTGTTCACAGCGGCGGCACGCGTCCGCGCAGATCCGGCAGTGCTCGTGCATCCCGGCGTGCTGCTCGCATTCGTCCGCGCAGGTGGCGCAGGCGGTGACGCAGGCCTCGAGGAGGCCGCGGCTGAGGTTGGCGTCGTAGCCGGTGTGCCGCGACAGCACCCGCGAGGTCGTCGCGCACACGTCGGCGCAGTCGAGATTCGTGCGGATGCACTTGGTCAGGTCCGCGACCGAGTCCTCGCTCAAACACGCGTCGGCGCAGGCCGTGCAGGCCTCGGAGCAGGCGATCAGCGCGTCGATCGCAGCGGCCAGCTTGCCGCGGTCCAGGTTGATGGATTTCGGGTACGTCTCCAGCATCGGCATGGTGGTCGATGTCATCACGTCCTCCTTCCAGATGGTGTCCATCGGTCTCTTACCCGTCGGCCGGGGCCGTACGCGGGTTCGCGGCTCTCAGGTCGCGCCGAGAAGGCGGCGGACCTCGGCGGCGGCCGGATCCTTGGGTGCGGCCTTCAGGAACCGGCGCAGCGTCGCGGTCGCCGCGGGTGACCCCGACGCGCGCTGAGCCAGGCCCAGGATCAGCAGGGCGTCCGTGCTCCCGGGGGAATCGTGGAGTGCTTGCTGGGCGGTGGTGGCGGCTTCCCGGGCCCGGTCGGCGCGCAGCAGGGCGAAGGCCAGCTTCAGCCGCGTACGGTCGTCCGGCCGCAGCGTCACCACGTCGCGGTACACCTCCGCCGCCTCGGCGTAGCGTCCCTGGTCCTCCAGCGACTGCGCCAGCGCCTGCAGGGACGTGTCGCGGTCAGCGGCCGGAGCGGGCTGCGTGTCGGGGCCACGGTGCGGGCTGGCGACGGCCACCGCGGCTACGAGGGCTATCACGGCGACCGCGACGGCGTCCCAGGCGCGTGCCGGTCTTCCGCGCGCCGACGGTGCCTCGGTGGGGGCCTCTGCGAGCGAGTCGCCGGACCGGCGCCGTCGCCTGCGGAGGACGAGCCCGACGACCAGGGCGACGGCCAGCCCCGGCAGCAGCCACAGCAGGAGACCGAGACCGTGGTACGAGGGCTCGGCCAGCACGCCAGGCCCGTACCGGTCCAGGAAGAACCGGCGGACCTGCTCGGGAGTACGTCCGGCAGCGAGTTGCTGATCGATGGTGTCACGCATGGCGGCGGCCATGGGCGACTGCGACTGTGCCACGGACTCGCCCTGGCAGGTCGGACACAGCAGCTGCTCGGCGATGCTGTGGGCGGTCTCGGGCCGTGGTCCCACGGAGCGCCATACGGCCGTTCCGGCGGCGCCGAGGAGCACGGCGAGCACGGCGAGCGTGAGGAGCCGGCGGGCCGTCATGAGCTCAGCAGCGGACCGACCCGCTGCTCCAGCCAGGCGGCGTCGACCGCGCCATGTGCCCACCAGCGCACCTGCCCGGACCGGTCGACGACGAAACTCTCCGGCACCCCGCGGGCGCCCCAGGCGACCGCGGTGGTGCCCTGCGGATCGGCGATGCTGGGCAGGTCCCGCACGCCGAGGTCGGCGAGCACCGCCCGGGCCGATTCCGCGTTGTCGCGGATGTCGATGCCGACGACCTTCAGGCCGCGGTCCGACCAGCGGCGCTGGGCGGCGGCCAGCACGGGCAGTTCCTGCCGGCACGGGTCGCACCAGGACGCCCACACGTTGACCAGGACCACCTTGCCGCGCAGCGCGGCCGGGTCGAACGGGGCGCCGGTCAGCGTTGTCCCGGTCAGGGCCGGGGCGGCTCCGGTGCGCGCCTGGGTGAGCGGGCCGGCCGCCGTCGGTGCCGGATCCCCGGAGGCCTGCCCGACGCCGGAGGCCAGCGTGACGCCCAGGGCAACCACCGCCGCAGCCGCCAGCAGCGCTGTCAGAATTCGTCCCCGGCTCATGCCGCACCCACCGGCTCCGCGGCGTCCGGCGCCGGCACTCGGGCCCGCCGGCGCGACGGTAGCCGTATCGCCGCCGTTGCTGCGCCGAGGGCGGTGAGGGCCCCGCCGAGCCAGACCAGCCCCACCAGCGGGTTCACGGCCAGGCGTACGGTGGCCTCGGTCCCGTCCGGTGTGGTGGCGAGCACGGTGGTGTAGACGTCGCCGCTGATGCGCGACCGGATGGCCGGCACGCTGACGGTGAGGTCCCGCGCAGGGTAGTAGCGCAACGCCGGTTCGCTACGTCCGTTGGCGCCGCCACCGAGTTCCAGGCGGACCCGGCTGCTCATCTCGCCGCGTCGCGCCGTACGGTCTACCTGCACCAGCCGGGCGGTCACGTCGCTGGCGATGACCGTCTCGCCGACCGTGAGCTGCCGCTCGGTGCTGACCGTGTACGCCGACGACGCGGCGACCCCGATCGCCACGACGGCGATCCCCGCGTGTGCCAGCAGCCAGCCCGACCTGCGCAGGCTCGGCCGCTGCCGGACGGCCGCCTGCAGGAGTCCCGTGAGGACGTAGGCGCCGAGCGCGAAGGCCGCCAGCGGCGGAACGCCGGGCCGGCTGAGCAGTCCCACGACGCCGGCGGCGCCGAGCCCTGCCGCCGCCGGCAGGCCGAGCCGCCGCGGGTCCGCGGGGCGGTCCGCCCGCAGCAATGGCGCCACGCCCATGAGCAGCAGCACGAGGAGCGCCACGGGTACGGCGGAGCGGTTGAAGTAGCCCGGGCCCACGGTGGCGGTGTCGCCCTGCACCGCCTGCACCAGCAGGGGGAACAGGGTGCCGGTGAGCACGATCGCCGCCATGGCGACCATCAGCACGGCGTTGCCCGTCATCACCGACTCGCGGGCCAGCAGGGGCGCAGGTCGGGTCGGCTCGGGCCGGTCCGACCGCCACACCAGCAGCCCGAGGACGACGGCGACGCTGATCAGGACGAAGCCCAGCAGCATGGGGCCCAGCGGCGAGGCGGTGAACGCGTGGACGCTGGCCACGGCGCCGGATCGGGTCAGGAACGTGCCGATCAGCACCAGCAGGAAGCTGCCGCAGGCCAGGGCGACGGTCCAGGACTGCAGGGCGCCGGTCCGGCGTCGCGCGGCGAGGGTGTGCAGCAGGGCGGTCGCGGTGAGCCACGGCAGCAGTGAGGCGTTCTCCACCGGGTCCCAGGCCCAGTAGCCACCCCAGCCCAGCACCGCGTACGACCACCACGCGCCCATCGTGATCCCCGCGGTGAGCAGCGCCCAGGCGGCCAGCGTCCACCGGCGCATCAGCCCCACGGAGAGCCGGTCGGTGCGTCCGGCGAGGAGGGCGGCGACACCGTACGCGAACGGCACCACCATGCCGATGTAGCCGGCGTACAGCAGCGGCGGGTGGACGCCCATGGCCGGGTGCTCGCGCAGCAGGGGGTTGGGCCCGGGGCCGTCGGCGGGCACCGGCGACACCTCCGTGAACGGGTTCGCGGCGAAGTACGTGAGGGCGAAGAAGAAGACTGTCACGACACCGACGACTGCCATCGCGTACGGCCGCAGCGGGTCAGCCCGCCGGCTGCCCAGCACCACGGCGCAGCCCGACAGGATCAGCAGCCACAGCAGCAGCGATCCGTCCAGGGCCGCCCACAGGCTGGTGACGGTGTAGTACAGCGGTACGTCGCGGCCTCCGTTCTCGGCGACGTAGCGGACGCTGAGGTCGTGACCGATGAGTGCTGCCTCGAGCAGGCCGCTGGCGGCGGCCGCCATGGCGAGGGTGGCCCAGGTGGCCGCGCGGGCCAGCCGGGCGGGGACGCCCAGCAGTGCCACCCGCGACCACAGCAGGGTGGTGGCGACCGCGGCGACGAGCCCGGCGCCCAGGACGATGTTTCCCGCTCCGCCGGTCACCGGCCGTCCTGCCCGCCCGGCTCGACGGGCCGGTACTCGTTGCCGTGCTTGGCCATGACCGTGTCCGAGCGGAAGACGCCATGGGCGTCGAGGGTGCCCTCCACGACGGCCTGCTCACCCTCACGGAGGGTGCCCGGCAGATCGGCGACCTGTTCCACCGGTATCTCGGTGGTGCCGTCGCTGATCCGGAACCGGGTGAGACCGGTCTCGGTGCGCAGCGACCCCGGGACGATCTGCCCGCCGAGGCGGACCCGTTCGTGCGCCGAGGGGCCCTGGGTGACCTCGCTGGGGGAGCGGTAGAAGGTCAGCGTGTTCTGCAGGCCGGCCGTTACCAGCAAAGCGATGCCGGCGGCCACCAGCAGGAGCAGCAGCGCTCGGCTGTGTCGCGGGCTCATCGACGGCCCGCCGGCACCGCGTGTGGTGCGGCGGCGCGGACTCCCGCACGATCTTCCAGGACAGCGATACGCCACAGGAACAACCAGGACGCGGCGACGCTGGCGGCCGCGGCGCACACCAGCAGCGAGGCCAGCATGATGGTGTCCATCGGCGGGTGCACGCTCGGCGCCACGATCGTGGCCTGCTGGTGCAGGGACCGCCACCAGACCACCGAGAAGTGCACCACCGGGACGGTGACGAAGCCGGCCGCGCCCAGCCAGGCCGCGTGCCGGGCGCCGCGGTGCGGATCCGGTTCCGACCAGCGCAGGGTCAGCTGGGCGGCGTAGACGAGGAACAGCACGATCGTGCTGACGATGCGGGGATCCCACGCCCACCAGACCCCCCAGGTCGCCCTGCCCCAGATGGTTCCCGCTGCGAAGGTGACGGCGGTGGCGGCCAGACCGATTTCGGCGGCGGCGCGGGCGGCCCGGTCCCAGCGCGGGTCCGACCAGACCAGGTACGCCCCGCTGCTGACCAGGACGGCGAAGAACGCCAGGTAGGCCGTCCACGCCGTGGGCACGTGCAGATACATCAGCCGCTGCGCCTGGCCCTGTACGGCGTCGGCCGGGGCGACGGTCAGGCCGGCCAGCGCGCCCGCCACGCCCAGCCCCAGCGCCGCCCAGCCGAGGTTGCGCCGGTCCCGTGCCGCCCGGCGGCCGTCGAGCAGCGGTGTCGGCAAGTTGTTCGGCATGGTTGCTCCTCCGCGAATCTCCGGGGCGCGCCCTTGCCCCGGCCGCGGCGCCTCAAACGGTCGCGCCGCGCGAAAACCTGGCGGCCGAACTTTTCTCGATCAGCCGTTTTGAGCGTCGGCGGTGCAGGGCAAGGGCGCACCCCGCGGCGAGAGGAGGACCGGATGCGGCGTGACCCATCGCGGCGCGGGATCCGTACGCCGTGGCGCCTGGCGGCCGTCGGCTGCATGCTGACCCTCGGCGGCTGCGCGCACCACCAGCAGTCCACCCTGCAGGCATCCGGCGACGGCGCCCAGCGCGTCGAGGGCCTGTGGTGGCTGATGTTCTGGATCGCGATGGCCGTCTTCGCCGAGGTCATGCTGCTGCTCGGATGGGCTCTGTGGTGGCGACGCCGGCCCCGGGCGAAGATTCGCGGCGGCGACGCCATCGGTGGCATCGCGGTGCTGGGTGTCGTCGTCCCGTTCGCCGTCCTGGTCACCGTCTACGGTCTCGGGCTGCGTGACCTCAACGCCCTCGCCGCGCCGCGGCAGGACCCCGCGGTGACCGTCGACGTGATCGGCCACCAGTGGTGGTGGGAGGTCCGGTACGCCCACCCCGCCGGCGCGGTGACCGCCAACGAGCTGCACATCCCGGTGGGCGAACCGGTCCGGGTCCGGTTGCGGACGGCAGACGTGCAGCACAGCTTCTGGGTGCCGCAACTGATGCCCAAGACCGACCTGATCGCGGGCAAGGTCAACCAGACCTGGCTGCGCACCGCCACGCCGGGGCAGTACCGCGCGCAGTGCGCGGAGTACTGCGGCAAGCAGCACGCTTTCATGGCGCTGATGGTCGTCGCCGAGCCTCGCGCCGAATTTGACACGTGGGTCGCCGCAACCGCGCGGCCGGCCACGACGACGCTCACCGCAGCCCAGCAACGCGGCCGGGAGGTCTTCGAACGCAGCTCCTGCGCGTCCTGCCACACCGTGCAGGGAACCACCGCCACCGGCTCGGTCGGGCCCGACCTGAGCACGATCGGCTCCCGGTGGAGCATCGGGGCCGGCGCCGCGCCGAACGACGCCGGCCACCTGGGCGGCTGGATCGTCAACTCGCAGACCATCAAGCCGGGCAACGCCATGCCGCCGCAGCCGGTGTCCGCGCAGGATCTGCCGGACCTGCTGTCGTATCTGCAATCACTGAAGTAGGAGCCGCATGTCCGTCGACACCGAGGAACAATCGCGCTCTGCCTCTCGCGACGAGGCCCTGGCCGAGCTCGAGAAAAACTGGGGTGAGCGGCCGTCGCTGCGCAGCTGGTTCAGCACCGTGGACCACAAGCGCATCGGCCGCCGATACATGGTGACCGCGGGAGTGTTCTTCATCCTGGCCGGCACCGACGCCATGATCCTTCGCACGCAGCTGGCGCGGCCGAACGCGACGGTGCTGTCGCCGGAGGCCTACGACCAGCTGTTCACCATGCACGGCACCGCGATGATCTTCCTGTTCTCCACGCCGATGTTCTTCGGCTTCGGCAACTTCCTGGTGCCGCTGCTCATCGGGGCCCGCGACATGGCGTTCCCGCGCCTGAACGCCTTCGGCTACTGGGTCTTCGTGTTCTCCGGGACTGTCATGTTCACCAGTCAGCTCGTTGGCCGCGCCCCGGACGGCGGCTGGTTCGGCTATGTGCCGCTGACCGACACGCCGTACTCGACCGGCGTCAACCTCGACGTCTACTCGCTGGGGCTGCTGTTCCTCGGCGTCTCGACCACCGCCGGCGCGATCAATTTCATCGTCACGGTGGTCAAGATGCGCGCTCCGGGGATGTCGCTCAACCGGCTGCCGCTGTTCGTCTGGGCGATCGTCGGCACCTCGTTCATGGTGATTTTCGCGTTGCCGGCGCTGAACCTGGCCAACGCCATGCTGTTCCTGGACCGCCGGTTCGGCGCCCACTTCTTCGACCCCGGTCATGGCGGCAGCACCCTGCTGTGGCAGCACCTGTTCTGGATCTTCGGGCACCCGGACGTGTACATCATCGTGATGCCGGCGCTGGGCATCGTCTCGGCGGTGCTGCCCGCGTTCTGCCGGCGCGGCGTCGTCGCGTACCCGCTGATGGTCCTGGCGATCGTCACCATCTCGATCATCAGCTTCGGCGTGTGGGTGCACCACATGTTCGCCACCGGGCTGCCGCAGCTGTCCTACAGCTTCTTCAGCGCGGCCAGCACGCTGATCACCATCCCCTCCGGCATCCAGATCTTCGCCTGGCTCTTCACGATGCTGCGCGGCCGGATCGTGGTGCGCACGCCGTTCCTGTTCATCGTCGGGTTCATTGTGACGTTCGTGCTCGGCGGCTTCACCGGCGTCATGTTCGCCATCACCGCCTTCGACCAGCAGGTGACCGACTCCTACTTCGTGGTGGCGCACTTCCACTACGTGCTCTTCGGCGGCGCGGTGTTCCCGATGCTCGCCGGCATCTACTTCTGGCTGCCCAAGTTCACCGGCCGGATGTACGCCGAGAAGCTGAGCCGCTGGGCGTTCTGGCTGGTCTTCGTCGGCTTCAACACGACGTTCATGCCGATGCACGTCTCCGGGCTGCTGGGCATGCCCCGGCGCATCTACACCTACCCGGGCGGCCTCGGCTGGGACATCTGGAATCTCATCTCCACCATCGGCGCGTACATCCTCGCAGTCGGACTGCTGCTGGTGCTCATCGGCGTCGTCCACGCCGTACGCCGCGGTGCTCCCGCGCCGGACGATCCGTGGCAGGGCGACACCCTCGAGTGGGGGACCTCCTCGCCGCCACGGCCGTACAACTTCGCCGCCGTACCGCAGGTGCACAGCCTGCACCCCATGTGGGACGAGCGCACCACCCGCGCGCTGGCCACCGATGAACCGCTGCCCAGCCATCGGGCGATGACCACCAGCGAGCTGGACGGCAGGCAGGAGGGCGCCATCGAGATGCCGGAGGAGTCACTGCTCCCGTTGGCCGCCGCCGTGGGCATCCTCGTCGTCGTCCTCGGGCTGCTCTGGGCCTGGTACTGGACCGGCTGGTACTGGCTCGCCGGAGCCGGCGCGCTGCTGATCTTCGGCGCCCTCGCACGGTGGCTGTGGCCGCCCGAACGCACGCCGGAGGAAGCGGGGGTGGCGCCATGACGGCTGTGGCCGAGAAGGCGACGTCACCGCGGCTGCTGTCGGCCGAGATGCCCTCGGGACGGACCACCGGCTGGTGGGGCATGGTCCTGTTCGTCACGACCGAGGCGACGATCTTCGCCGCCCTGCTGGGCAGCTACTTCTACATCCGCTTCCAGTCCGGCCCGCAATGGCCCCCGCCACCGCTGGAGGATCCGAAGCTCACGAAGGTCATCATCATGACGGCGCTGCTGCTGCCCAGCAGCGTGCCGGTCATGTGGGCCGAACGGGGCATCCGCAAGGGACAGCGCTGGCGGCTGCGTGCCGGGCTCACCATCACGCTGGTGCTCGGGCTGGCCTTCCTCGGCATGCAGGCCTGGGAGTACTCCGAGGACCTCAAGAAACACACGCTGACCACGGACGCGTACAGCTCGCTGTTCTACACGACCACGAGCCTGCACGGCTTCCACGTGGCGGTCGGGTTGCTGATGGTCGGCTGGCTGCTCGCCGCGTCGCTGCGCGGCAGTTTCGGCTACCGGCGGCACGAGCGGGTGCGGCTGACCGCCATCTACTGGCACTTCGTCGACGTCGTGTGGGTGGCCATCTTCCTGTGCCTCTATCTCTCGCCGAGGTTGTGATGCCGACACAGACCCGCCGGGCCGGCGGCTTCCTCCTGTGGTTCGCCGTACTGGGCGGCGCCCTAGCCTGGACCGTGCACGTGTTCGTCGCGTGGGGCGTCGACGAGCTGACCTGCCGGGCCGGCAACACCAGCGTCGGCGGCGTCCCGGTGCGCGGCATCGTCGGCGCCGGGGTGGTCATTCCGGCGCTGGTCACCCTCGCGGCCCTGCTACTGGCCTGGCGGGGCTGGCGGCGGGCCACGGCCGCGACGCGCGATCACGACAGTCCCCGGATGCAACGTACCGGCATGCTCCTGCTGATCGGTCTGGGTGCCGACGCCCTGTTCCTTGCCATCATCCTCGCCGGTGGCGCCGCCGTCCTGGTGCTGTCGCCATGTCAGTGACCGCGCCGACCATCATCCTGGCCCACGCCGACGCGGGGCGCGCCGACGCGTGGACCGAGGTGGCGGCTCTGCTGGCGCTGGCGGGGCTGGGCGCCGCATACGGCCGCGGCGTGCACGAACTGTGGGCGCGGCGCGGCCGGGGCGCCGTGGTGTCGCGGTGGCGTGCCACGGCCTTCGCCGCGGGGCTCGTGGTGGTGCTGCTCGCCCAGCGTGGCCCGATGCACGAGCTGGCCGAGCGGTCGTTCGCCGGGCACATGGTGCAGCACATGATCCTCATGCTCGGCGCGGGACCGCTGCTCGCCTGTGGCGGCGCCGGCCTGCCGCTGACCCTCGCCGCGTCCCGCCGGGTCAGGACGACGGTGGCGCGCCTGCGGTCCGGACCGCCCGGCCGGTGGCTGCGCCGGCCCCTCACCCTCGCCCTCGTCGCGGCCGGCGTGCACACGGCGGTGCTGTGGTGGTGGCATCTGCCCCGTCCGTACGGCTGGGTCGAGCACAACGCCGTGGTGCACGGGATCGAGCACGTCTCGTTCCTCGCCGCGGCCTGGCTGCTCTGGTCCACGGTGCTGACACCGCAGGCGAACAGGCTCGGCGGACCGGCGTCGTTCCTGCTGCTGTTCGCCACCGGCATGCCCGCCGCCGCGCTGGGCGCCGTCCTCACGCTGGCCACCGGTCCGATCTATCCCGCCGGGACGCTGGCCGGCCCCGACCCGCTCGCCGATCAGCAGCTCGCCGGCCTGGTCATGTGGGTCCCGATGGACGTCGTCATGCTCGTCGCCGCCGTCGCCGTGTTCCTGCGCTGGATGGTCGCCCTCGACCGCAGCAACCCGGGCGAGCGTGACCTACAGCCTCGCCGAGAGGAGATACCGGCATGATCATTCATCGGCTGCGCCTGCTCTGGCCGGTGGGCGCGACGGCCGCGCTGCTCCTGGTCCCCGCGGCGTGCGCGGCGGTACCGCCGGCGCCACCCGCGGAAGTGCCCGCGGGCGACCCGGCCCGCGGCGAGCGGCTGATCGACTCGTACGGATGTGGCTCGTGCCATACCGTGCCGGGCGTCAAGGGTGCCGACGGGCTGGTCGGGCCCCCGCTGACCACATTCGGCAAACGGTCGTACATCGCCGGGGAACTCGTCAACAGCGGCCCGAACCTGCAGCGGTGGGTGATGGACCCGCAGGCTGTCGAACCGGGCACCGCCATGCCGGACCTCGGCGTGACGCCCACCGACGCTCAGGACATCGCCGCCTACCTGTTCACCCTGGATTGAGGGGCGCACCGTGACCGACGAACCCTCCACGCCGCGCCGAGGGCGCCGGGTCCTGGCCGCCGCGGCCGGCCTTGGCGTGCTTGGCCTGCCGCTGGCATCGCCCTCGCCCTCGCCCTCGCCGACACCGCCGCGGTCCGCCGGATCGGACCGCGGCACGCAGCTCTATCAGCAGAGCTGTGCCAGCTGCCACGGCCAGCAGGGCGAGGGCAGCCAGCGCGGTCCGGTGCTGACCGGAGTCGGACCGGCGGACGTGGACTTCCAGCTCAGCACCGGCCGCATGCCCCTGCGCACCGAGCACCAGCTCCAGGAGCACCAGGAGCCGGTGTTCTCCGAAGCCGACATTCGGGCGCTGGTGCAGCACGTGGCCTCCTTCCCGCCCGGCGGTGGCCCACCGATTCCCACGGTCGGCGGCGGGCACACCCCATCGGGCCGCGAGCTGTACCTGACGTACTGCTCAGCCTGCCACTCGGCCGCGGGCGTCGGCGCCACGTTGAACAACGGCCGCTTCGCGCCGTCGCTCTTCCGGGCAACACCCACGCAGATCGGCGAGGCCGTACGGGTCGGACCGGGGCTCATGCCCGCCTTCCCGCCCGCCGTGCTGACCGACGCGCAGGTGAACGACATCGCCGCCTACGTCGACGTGCTGCAGAACGACCGGGGCGACCTCGACCGGGGCGGATGGTCCCTGGGCCGCCTCGGTCCATTCCCGGAAGGCGCCGTGGCCTGGGTACTCGGTCTGGGCGCGCTGTTGCTGCTCGCCCGCAGTCTCGGGAGCCGGGCCCGGTGAGCGGCCGGCGGGGACCGATGAGCGGCGAGAAGGGCGCCGTGCGCCGCATCCGGCTCGCCTTCGGCGTGACGGTGCTCGGCGCCGTGGGCTTCGCGGTCACCTACAGCCTCGGAGCCAACACCCAACTGCTCGGCATCAGCCTGGGCGTCGCGTTCGCGGGGCTGGCGTACGGGCTGGCCGCGTGGGGTCGCCGGCTGCTGCCCACCGGCGGTTACGTCGAGCAGAAACCCGAACTGGTCGCCCCGCCCCGGCGCCGGGACCTGCTCGCCGAGGCGATGGAGGGCCCGGAGAGCCCGCTGGGACGCCGCGGCCTGGTCGGCATGCTGCTGCTCGGTGCCGGCTCGATCGGCGTCGCGCTGCTGTTCCCGTTGCGGTCGCTGCTGTCCTTCCGCAAACCGGATCCGGTCACCATGCTGCGGCACACCGCGTGGGACGCGGGCGTCCGCCTCGTGACGCCCGAGGGGACACCGGTGCGCCTCACCGACATCGCCCGGGGAACCATCCAGATCGTGGTACCGGAGGGCCACAGGCGTGACGGCGACGTCCCAGCATTCCTCGTGCGGCTGGATCCCGAGCGGCTACGGAAGGAGCCCGGAGCGGGGCGGGTCGGCGACGTGGTCGCGTACTCGCTGCTGTGCACCCACGCCGGCTGCCCCGTCGCCCTGTACGAGCAGACCACCGCCCGGATGCTGTGCCCGTGCCATCAGAGCGCGTTCGACCTCAACCGGGACGCCGCGCCGATCGCCGGACCGGCCGCACGGCCCCTGCCCGGGCTGCCGATCGAGGCCGACGCCGACGGCTTCCTGCGCGCCCGCGGCGACTTCACCTCTCCGCCTGGCGCGGGGTTCTGGAGCTACCCATGATCACCCGACGGCTCTACCGGGCCCTCGACGCCCGGCTCGGCACCACGTCGGCCGGGCGTACGGCCCTAGCCAAGGTCTTCCCCGACCACTGGACGTTCATGTTCGGTGAGGTCGCGATCTACGCGTTCCTCGCGCTGCTGCTCACCGGCACCTACCTGACCTTGTTCTTCGACCCGAGCACCGCCGACACCGTGTACGACGGGGCGTATCAACCCCTCGACGGCTCGACCGTGTCCAGCGCCTTCGCCTCCACGGTCACGCTGAGCTTCGACGTGCGAGCCGGCCTGCTCATCCGGCAGGCGCACCACTGGGCCGCCCTGCTGTTCGTCGCGGCGATCGTCGTGCACCTGCTGCGGGTCTTCTTCACCGGGGCGTTCCGCCGGCCGCGCGAACTGAACTGGGTCGTGGGTGTGACGATGCTGACGCTGGCGCTGCTCAACGGCTTCACCGGCTACTCGATGCCCGACGACCTGCTGTCCGGGACCGGCCTGCGGATCATCTACTCGACGGTGCTGTCCATCCCGGTCGTGGGCTCATGGATCGCGATGCTCGCCTTCGGCGGCGAGTTCCCCAGCGACGAGACCGCGCCACGGCTGTACATCAGCCACGTGCTCATCGTGCCGGCGATCTTCCTGGCCCTCATCTCGCTGCACCTGGTCATGATCATCCGGCAGAAGCACTCGCAGTTCCCCGGTCCGGGCCGCCGGGAACACAACGTCGTCGGCTCCCGGCTGTGGCCGGCGTACGCGGTGCGGTCGCTGAGCCTGCTGACCGGGGTGCTGGCCGCGGTGTTCACGCTCGGTGGCCTCGTCCAGATCAACCCAGTGTGGATCTACGGCCCCTTCCATCCCGCGCAGGCTACCTCGCCCGCCCAGCCGGACTGGTACGTGGCCTGGGGCGACGGCGCGCTACGCCTGTTCCCGCCGATCGAGGTGCACATCGCCGGCCATCTCGTCCCCGCGCCGTTCTTCCCGGCCGTCGGGCTGGGCACGGTGACGTTCCTGCTGCTGTACGCCTGGCCGTGGCTGGAACGGTGGCGCACCGCAGACAAGGCCTCGCACCAGATCCTGGAACGCCCCCGAGACCGCCCGGGACGGGTGGCGGTCGGCGCGTACGCGCTCACGTTCTTCGCGGTTCTGCTGGTCACCGCGGCGGACGACATCCTCGCCCGGCTGACCGGGATACCGGTGACCGGCATCCTACGTACGCTGCAGATCCTGGTGCTTGTCCTGCCTTTCGCCGTCGCGGCCACCGCCTTTGTCGTCGCCCGATCGTTGCGGGCGGGCACCGCAACGACCGTGGGTGAGTTGACCCGCGAGGATCTGCACGCGGGCCTGACCGGCTCCGACGAGTTGCCGGAGGAGAGCCGGCACCCGGCGGAGCGCATCCGGCTGTGGCGCAACCCGGACGACACCTGGCGGTGGTGCTGGCACGGCCCGGGCGACGACCTCACGAGCAACGAGGTGTTCCTCGATCGGGCCGAGGCGCTCGCCGCCGCCAGGACGGCCTTCCCCGGCGTATCCGTGGAACAGGACGGACCACCGGAAGGCGTGGTGCTGCCGCCGCCGCGCCATGAGCCGGGGCCGGCCACCAAGGCGGCCGCAGGCCTGGTGTGGGTGGCGATGGCGGTGCTCGGGCGGCGGGCAGACCGTCGACGGTCGTCCCCCTCGGAGGCCCCGGAATGAAAGTGATCATCTCAGGTGCCGGCATCGCCGGTCTGGCCCTGGCCCAGCAGCTGCACGCGCACGGCGCCCAGGTCACCATGATCGAGAAGGCGGCGGGTCCGCGCACCGCCGGGTACATGCTTGACTTCTTCGGCCCCGGATACGACGCCGCGGAGGCGATGGGTGTCCTTCCCGGCATCCTGCGGCTGGGTTACCAGGTCGACGAGCTGGCCTACTGCGACGAGTCCGGGCGCCGCCGCGCCGGGCTGCGATACGCAACGTTCGCCAAGGCCGCCGGCGGCCGGGTGGTCAGCATCATGCGCCCGGACCTGGAGCGGGTACTGCGCGATCAGCTCCCCGCCGGCGTCGACCTGCGCCACGCCACCACGATCAGCGCAGTGGACAACCGCGCCGACGGCGTGACGGTGACCCTCGACGACGCCAGCACGCTGGTAGCGGACCTGCTGGTGGGCTGCGACGGCGTCCATTCCGGCGTGCGCGCGCTGGTGTTCGGGCCGGACTCCGGCTTCGTCCGGTACCTCGGGCTGCACACCGCGGCGTTCACCTTCGAGGACCCGCCGGCGCACGCCGAGGTGGCGGGCCGGTTCTGCCTGACCGACACGCTGCACCGCACGATGGGCTTCTACGCGCTGCGCGACGGGCGGGTCGCCGTGTTCGCCGTACATCCCAGCGCTGACCGCACCCTGCCGGCCGACCCGCGCGCCGCCCTCCGCGCCCAGTACCGGGCTCTCGGCTGGATCACGCCGCGGGCGCTGGCCGCCTGCCCTCCGCCGGAGCAGTTGTATTACGACCACGTCGCCCAGGTGCAGATGCCGTCCTGGAGCCGCGGCCGGGTGGCGCTGCTCGGCGACGCCGCCTACGCGGTCTCTCTGCTGGCCGGGCAGGGAGCGTCCCTGGCCGTGGCCGGCGCGTATGTACTGGCCGAACACCTCGCCCAAAGCGCATCCATCGAGGCAGGACTGGCCGGCTACGAGCGGGTGCTGCGCCCGGTGGTGCTCGACAAACAGGCCACCGGCCGGAAGAGCCGGCGCTGGTTCCTGCCCGCGACCCGAACCCAGCGGTGGCTGCGGCGCGCCTCCCTCGCCGTGGCCGGGCTGCCATTGGCCGACCGGTTGGTCGCCGTGGCCCTGGTCGGCAAACCCACCGCGATGATCGCCGAGCAGGCCCGCCGAACCGGCGTGTCCGGGTGACCGGTACGCCCCAGGTGCGTTTCCGCGCGCGCGGGTCGTCCTCGCGCGCCCGCTCGTTCAGCGGGTCGACGGCGGCGCTGCGCGCGGCACGAGCGTGAGGAACGGTACGGCCCGGCCGACTGCCGCGTAGCCCTCTGCGCTGCCGTCAACCGTCAAGCCCATGAACCGAGCGACCCGACGGGCCGTGCGGGGGTACCTCCGGCCGTACGCGATCATGATTTCGACCGCGTGGTCCTCGTCGACCGGCCGGGCGGTGACGGGTACCGAGCGCAGACCCGCCCGCATCGTCGCCTCGGGATGAACGCGCAGGTTGCGGTACCAGTCCGCACGCCGGCCGAAGCCGGACGCGACCGTGACGGCGCCGCTGGTCCGGTCGCGGTCCACGACCTCCAGGACGACGGCCCGGCGGGCGCCGGTGCGGCGTCCCACATGCTCGACCAGCACGAGCCGACCGACGAAAAGCCAGCCGGTGCGGGCCCGGAACAGCAGGACCGGGGCACGCAGCAGCAGCCGGCGCAGACCCGTCGGTTGTCGGGGCCGACCTTCCTCCGGCATCTTCACCCCTCAGTTACCTCGAGCAGACCATCGAGGCGATCGCCATCGGACTCATGTAGGGAACTTGCATGGGTTTCCGCCGCGGGCGAACTCAGCCTCGGGCGTCGAACGCGGCCGAGCGCCCGCATACCCCGCACGAACCTGAGGGATAGCCGGCCACCGAGCATTTCACGGCGGTTCCTCGCCGCAGCGCGACCTCGCATTGTCACCGATCCGTCATGGACGCGCAGGCATACTGCCATCCGGTCATCCCAGGCTGGCTGGTGCAGGCGCTCAGACCGGATGAGAGAAACCGTGCGGCCCTGACCGCCGCGCCGCCAGCCGACCGCGTGTCGCTGCACCACCTTTTGCGGTGCCGCACTGGTGCAGGTCGTCGGGGACGTGGACCTGGATTCGGCGTCCCGCTTGAGCGATGTGCTCGAGGAGGCTCTCGGCCACATCCGCGCGTCATCGTCGACCTCGCCCGGGCCGGCACCGTCGACTCGGTCGGATTGAGCACGCTGCTCGCGGCACTCCGGACGGCATGCCGTGAGGGCGGTGATCTGCTGTTGGCGGCTCCCTCGGGACTCATGCTCGACGTTCTGCACGCGAGCCGGCTCGACACCGCATTCACCACGTTCGGCACCGTGCCGCAAGCCATGACGGCAGCACGCGTCATGGCGTACCCGGCCGGCACGGGGGCAGACCACCGAGGACGACCCCGAGCGGCTGATCAACGTCCCGGTGTCGGCAGTCGCTCGATCGTGAACACATGATTGACGCGGGCGACGGAGCGCGGGCGTTCGACGTCGGCGCTGGGCCGGCGAAGAAGGAGCTGCCGACCGGATCGCTTCATCTGCCGGTGCACCCCGAGCAGCGTCACCAGTGGCGACGTGTCGATGCTCGGGCAGGCGGTCATGTCGTGATGCGTCAGGTCGTGCGTGTCGTGGCCGGCCCGCAGTTCCATGACAGTCGGATGACAAACCGCACCGGGGCTCTGGGTGGCGTGCCGGTGGAGATCGGGCAAGGCATCATGCGGTTATGAGCTCCGTGCTGCTGATCGAGGACGACGACCGGATCCGCCTGTCGCTGACGATGGCCCTGGAGGACGAGGGCTACACCGTGCGGGCCGTGGCGACGGCCGAGGAGGGCCTGACCAGTCAGCGCAGCCAACCCGCGGACACGGTGCTGGTCGACCTGATGCTGCCCGGCATGGACGGCTTCGAGTGCATCCGCCAGCTCCGCCGCGAGGACGATGTACCGATCGTCGTGGTCAGCGCCCGGGACGACACCCATGACATCGTCGCCGGCCTCGAAGCAGGCGCCGACGACTACATCGTCAAGCCGGTCGCGGTGAAGGAGCTGGCCGCACGCCTGCGGGCGTTGCGTCGCCGTGCCCGGACGGCCGCGCCGGCCATCTCCGTGGTGACCTTCGGGGACCTGGAGATCCTGCCCGAGGCCGGAGAGGTCCGGCTGAACAAGGCGGCCATCGCGGTAACGCGTACGGAGTTCCGCCTGCTGTGCGAGCTCGCCGAGCATCCCGGGCAGGTGCTGTCCAGGCAGCAGCTACTGCAGCGCGTGTGGGGGTACGAGATCGGCGACGAACGCCTCGTCGACGTGCACGTCGGGCGGCTGCGTCACAAGATCGAGAAGAGCCCGGGCTCCCCTCGCCATCTGGTCACGGTCCGCGGACTCGGATACAAACTGCAGCGATGAGAGCGCGGCCCGCGATCCCGGGTCAGCGTTACGGGGAAGACCGCCACGGCGCCGACTGCTGCCGCGTCCCGGCACCCGGTAGGTCAGACAGCACACCGCCGCAGCCCGTGAAATTGGACCGGTGGACGGACGACGACCTTCGCACCGTTAACCGGTCAGGAGACGGTAGACGTCACCGTTCGCAGACCAAATGCGGAAGACGGCTCCGGCGGATGCCGGTTACGGCTGTCCATGTCGCATCGGGGCAGCTTGTCCAGACGTCCAGTACGGCATGTAGCCGTAGTACCCGTACACGTCGGCGAGGTAAGGCTCCTGATCGACCAACTCCGGGTCGTACCGCGGCGACTCCACGACCTCCTTGCCCAACCGATCGACGTGGACCTCGTCCTCCGTGACTCGAGTGACTGCCTCCACCGGGACGAAGAAGGGTGTCGCACCGATCCCGAGGATGCCGCCGTGCTCCACCAGCAGCATCCGGACCTTCCTCTCCAGGGCGTCGACGAGCAGGTCGTCGACCTTGCCGATCTCTCCCCCCTCGCGGTCACGGACCGTACGTCCCCGGATGTCGAGGTGGGGATCGGCGAGGGTCTGGTCCGTGTCACCAAGCCTCACCAGGGTTGGCTGTCGTTTGGCCATCGTGGTCTCCCGTCTGGGGGCCAGTTCCGCGCGAGTTCGGCGGGACGATCCCCGTTCTCGTGTCGATCCACCAAGCGCTCCACGTCGCCACTGGAACGTGCACCGACGCCGGTCTTTGCTTCAAGGTATGCGCAGCACTCTGCGAGTCCAGCGCGAAACAATGACATACACATGACCGTTTGGCAGACCCTGCCGGTGGCGACCGGGTCGGCCGTCTCGTGCGCGCCACCAGCCGGATCTAGGGCGATGTCAGCGAATTGGTTACGCGTTCTGCCGGATGGATGCTTGCCGGACGGACCGGCCCGCGCCGGTCGAACCCGACAGGCGCCCAGTGCTGCGGTCGTGCGTGTGCCGGCGACCTGGACGCCTTGCCCGCACCGGCACTTCGTGGGGCTTTCCGAGGGAGGGAGCGGGTGCGTGGCCACGGATGGATCTGCGGCCACGCACCCAGCGGTCAGCTTTCCTTGACCGATGAGTCCCTGGTACTGCTCAGGTGAACGGTGGTGCCGTGCACGACGACGACCTCATCGCCGAGGGTGTAGGCGTCACCGGGAAAGAATCCGGAGCAGTCGATCTTCAGATAGCCGGCACGTAGCATCCGGTCGGCGAACGGACCGATCAGCTCGGGCTCGGCCTGCTCGCCGAGGCCCGCGATGAGGTCCGGCTTGCCTTCGCCGGCTCCCTCACCGTCGCCGGCGACCGGCTGCGGATCTCCCTTGCGCACCAGCTTGACGACGCCTATATCCTCCCCGGCGCGGTCGACCACGTGCATACCATTACGGACCTGCGCGATGGGGGGCCGATCTTTGCTCGTGTCCACCGCTGTCTCCTCTCGTCGACGTTCCTGTCTGCCGTCGGCCACCCACCATGTTCGGATGGCCCGCGCGGCGTCCCAGAGCAACTACCTGGCTCAAGGCCGGCTCAATCAGCCTGGGCCCGTCAGCCTCGCGACACCGGCGTTCGTAGACCCTTTCGCACGGCGATCACGCCCGAATTCGGTTTGCGTCCTCCGACCCGTTGTCGCTCTGGTTCATGCAGGCGACAAAACTGACCGAGGAACGCAGCGCTTCCCGGACCGATCCGGTGACCCCACTGGCCAACGCCAACGCCAGCGCCGTTCGCGAGCCCGCAAATGTGGAGGTGCCGCATGCGTCAGACGCGTCGGCGGTGACGAATTCGCCTTGTTGATGCCGGAAACCGATCTGCAATGCGCTCGTCGTCCTTGAGCAACCCCCCACCGCTCTGCAGACCGCCGCGTCAGCCGGACAGCCCTCGCGCGTCAGCATCGGTGCCGCAGCGTTCACCAAAGGACCTCCGTCCGGGACCAGTTCGTTCATGCGGCCGACCGGCCGGCCCGCGGCGACCTCGGCGTCGTCGCACTCGGCCCGCGCCAGCCGTATGCCGACACCGCCCGACATTCTGGAGATGACTCATGCGGATGGCCACACCGTTGACAAATCAGTCAACCACGGCGGTTATTCGACGATCGCATGAAGATCTTCGCAGTTCCGTGAAAGGTCAGTGACTTCGCGATCACATGGGATTGCTCGTCGCCCGGTGGGCAATTGTGAAGCAGCCAACACCATCCACAAGGAGGAAGCACATGATCGCCGTTACCAGCAAAGCCGCTCTGGCCGTGCGACGGATGACCAACACCGATACCTATCCACAGGCCGGATTGAGCATCAGGAAAATCGACGATGACAAGTTCGCCTTCTCAATCGTGCCGAACCGCACGAGCAGCGACGTCGCCGTACCTGGTACCAACGTTACCTGGACCGGTCAGCCGCCGCCGCCCTGGAACACGCCACACTCGACGCCGACGCGAACGCCACCTTCGCCGGGCAGCTCGTACTGGACAAGACAAGTTCCTGAAGAACCTCGTCACAGCGGAGCTGTCAGGATAGGCGACGCGGCGCCGTTGCGTTGCGAGATCAGTCGACGCGCCGATTAGCAGGCAGATGCGGGACGACAAGCAGGCCGCCGCATGACGCGGCCCAAACGGGACCTACGGCTCCAGTACGGCAGCCGCCGTTCGAGATCATGGTCGGGGCGGGTAGATGCAGGGCGGCCACCGCGTGATCGTCTGTATGTGTGGACAAATGGTCAAGTCTTGCGGTGCTCGCTGGTCAGAGCGTAAACGTTGCCGGCTGGCGGCATGTTCTGGACCAGGTACTCGGTGGGTTCGCGGGCCGGTTTGCCCGAGTGGAAACGCGGCGCGCAGGGTCGGGGTTCGTCACCGGCCCGTTGGCCGATCTTGAGGTGAAGACGAGTTGGCAGCTCGCGGAATATGCCGGACACCCGCCCGGACGCGATGCAGCGGTTGCTGTATCGGACGGTGTGGGACGCGGCCGCCGTCCGCGACGATGTGCGAGTCTTGGTCGTGCAGAGCCTCGGTGATCCCGATGGTGTGCTGGTCCCGGACGAGACCGGGGACGTGAAGAAGGGCACCGACACGGTCGGGGTCCAACGGCAATACACCGGCACGGCGGGGCGGCTCGAGAACGCCCAGGTCGCGGTGTTCATGACCTCGGCCGGCTGGCGCGGGCACACCCTTATCGACCGTCGCCTCTACCTGCCGGTGTCCTGGACCGACGACCCCAGCCGGATGCGGGCCGCGGGTGTGCTGAGCAGATGGTGTTCGCCAAGCGCTGGGAACTGATCACCGCAGCCGTCGAGGCCTGCGTGCCGGCCCGGTGGGTCGCCGCGGACGAGGCCAACGGCAACAGCGGCACCTTCCTTTTCCGGAGGCGGGAACTGCGACTCGGCTATGTCCTGGCAGTCTGGTGCGACCACCTGGTCCCGCGCGACGGCGGCAAAGCGCGCCGCCGCGCCGATCACCTCGCCGCCGACCTGCCCGCCGCGGCCTGGCAACGCCGCTCAGCGGGCGCGGGGTCCAAATGCCCGAGGCTTTACGACTGGCCTGGCTCGACGAGGTCAGCACCGACACCGACTGCGGCGACGGCCGGCACAGCATCCTGATCCGCCGCAACAGCACCACCGGTGAGCTGGCGTTCTAGCGCTGCTGGAGCTCAGAGGCGGTCAACCTCACGCACGGCACCCAGTACGCCTTCGCCCAGCCGTCGCTGGTCGCGCACAAGCACCGCCAACTCGAGCTCCGCGCCGGACACTCCGCTATCCGCGGCCGCAGGGAAACCGCATCGGGGTACTCCCTCAAGCAGTCCGCGACGCCGAGCGGCGCCTGGCTGAACAAGCCGAACTGGCCCACCAAACCGCCACCGCCGCCTGGCAACCCAGACCGCCCGCACCCTCCCGGCCGGCCGGCGCGCCACCGCCGTGATCACGACCCCGCGGCACCCCACCGCGCTCCGCGAGCAGTTCCTGCACGTCGCGGTGGGACAGCCCGTAGCCAGCTACCAGCGCACGGCCACCACGATCACCTCGGCCGGGAACCGTAATCCGGCGAATGCCGAGCGGGGCGCCGACCAGTTGCGAGACCGAGGATCATGCTTCATCGATCAACCTTGCCTGAACACCCGATCGGCCAACGCATCGGCGCCCCGAACGGTCCATTGTCGGCGTGTGAAGGTCGCCGCGCGGGGTAAGCGGCCGGCACGACGATCGGGTGTTCGATCGCCGACGAGACCGACGAGGAGAACAGACGCGATGAGCAACAAAACGCCGAACACACCGGAGCTCAGCGAGACTGAACTGCGCGGTATGAAGGTGGCCGACGCTACCTTCAGCGCGAGCAGGGTCAGCGTGCCGAGCAACCCGGCGGTGAGCGTCGGCGTGTGGCCCAGCACGGCGTGACCCATCACGGCGCCGAAGGCGATGGTGGCGGTCAGGTCGAAGCTCGACATTGCGGCAGGTGGCCCGGTGCGGCAGGTGCGCGGACTGGCGGCCCCGACCGGCGGGCCGGGCGGCCCTGGCCGGCCCGGGCGACGTCGCGATAGACCGATGTCGTAGGTGATGGGAGGTGTCGTCGATGTCGCAGAACGATCGACCGTGCGTGGTGGTGGGTGTCGACGGGTCTGCCCCGTCAGGTCGTGCGCTGGAGTGGGCGTTGAGCCAAGCTGAGGCCACTGGCGCTGTCGTCGAGGCCGCGATCGCTTGGGATGTCCCGGCCGGCCTCGGGTTCGGACCGACCGTGCTCGACGGCGAGGACCTCGCCGGTGCTGCGGGCAGGCGCTGGCCGAGGCGGTGAACGCCGCCTGCTCGCGGCACCCGGACGTGACGGTCGACCAGGTCGTGCTCCGCGGTCATCCTGCCGCGGCCCTGCTCGACCAGGCGAAGGCAGCGACACTTCTGGTCGTCGGAAGTCGCGGGCACGGCGGATTCGCTTCCGTGTTGCTCGGCTCGACCAGCGTGTACTGCACCGAGCACGCCACGTGTCCGGTCGTGGTCGTACGCGACAAGGAGTAACCGGCTCGAGCTGAGGGCTGTCTTGACCGTGGTTGAACAACTGTTTAATGTGTTGAACATGGGTTCAGCAGTAGACGAGAGTGACCTCACGGCCAAGGCGAACATCCGCAATGCCGCGCTGCGCCTGTTCGCCGAGCGCGGGCACGATGCCGTCACGGTGCGGGAGATCGCCGCGGCGGCAGGGGTGTCGCCCGCGCTCGTGGTGCATCACTTCGGCAGCAAGGAGGGGCTGCGGGCCGCGGTGGACGGTTACGCCGGGCAGGCATTCGACGCGCTGTTCTCGATGGACGAGCACGAGCTGGCCGAGGCAATGACCGGGGGCAGCCTGGGGTCGGTGGCCGAGATGTTCGCCCGGGCCTTCCCGCACGGTTCGCCGCTGCCCGCCTACCTGCGCCGCCTGTTACTCGTCAACGATCCGGCGGGCGCGGCGTTGTTCGGTCGTTGGTACGCCCTCACCCGGCGTCTGCTCGACTCCATGACCGAGATCGGCGCCGCCCGACCGACCGAAGATCCGGCGGTCCGGGCGGCGTTCCTTCTGGTCAACGATCTTGCGCTCGTCCTGCTGCGCAACCAGGTCGCCGCCGCTATCGGGGTCGACCCGCTCACGCCCGAGGGCATCGCCCGATGGGCCGGAGAAGCCACCGCCGTCTACACGAAGGGCGCGTTCGTAGCCACGCCCGGGGAGGAATCCTCGTGAACCAGTCCGCCCACGTCATTCAACTTCAGAACCTCAGCAAGACGTTCGGGAAGGTCCGTGCCCTCGACGGCTTGGATCTCACGGTGCGTCCGGGCGAGGTCCATGGTTTTCTCGGCCCGAACGGGTCGGGCAAGTCCACCACCATCCGGATCCTGCTGGGGCTGATCCGGGCCACCGCCGGTCACGTCGAGCTGTTCGGCGCCGACCCCTGGCGGGAGGCCGCCTCGCTGCACGGTCGCCTCGCCTACGTGGCCGGAGACGTCGCGCTGTGGCCGGGCCTGACCGGTGGTCAGTGCCTCGACGTGCTCGGTGCGACGCACGGCGGGGTCGACGTGCGGCGCCGGGACGACCTGATCGCACGTTTCGATCTCGACCCGACGAAGCGCATCCGAGACTACTCCAAAGGCAACCGCCAGAAAGTCGCCCTCGTCGCGGCCCTGGCCGCGGAGGCGGACCTGCTCGTCCTCGACGAGCCCACGTCCGGACTGGACCCGCTGATGGAGCAGGTCTTCCAGCAATGCGTACGCGAGCGGAGGGAGGACGGCGTGACCGTGCTGCTATCCAGCCACATCCTCGGCGAAGTCGAGGCGCTGGCCGACCGGGTGAGCATCATCCGCCGCGGCCGCACCGTCACCACCGGCAGCCTGGCGGACCTGCGCCGCCACACCCGAACCTCTGTGCACGCGATCACCGTCGCCGAACCCGAGGGAATGGCCGGCGTCCCAGGGGTGGCCGACTGCGTCTGCGAACGGATCGACGGGCGGGTCGACGCCAGGTTCACCATCGACGCGGAGCACCTCGACGCGGCGATTGGCAGGCTGCACGCCGCACGCATCCAGACCCTGACCGTCACCCCGCCGAGCCTCGATACGCTGTTCCTGCGCAGTTACGGCGAGGCGCTCGACGCCCAGCAGACCGGCGAAACGCTTGCCGAGGCCACGCGATGAGTGCCAGGGCAGGTGCGGCGGGCCGTCGCCGGCCCCGGATGAACACCATGGTTGGGATCGTCTGGCGTACCCACCGCCGGGCGATCCTAGTCTGGCCGATCGCCCTCGCCGCGAGCATGATCGGGACAGCCGCCGCCGTCGCCGGAATCTACGACACGCCGACCAAGATCCACACCTACGTCGAGGCGGTCACCTCCGGCAGCGCGCTGGCGGCGATCAACGGTCACGTAGAAGGTATCGACAGCCTGGGTGGCGTGATCCAGGACGAGTTCGGGTTCCTCGCCTCGTTCCTGCTCCCGCTGCTGGGCATCGCGCTGATCGCTGGTTCGACACGACGTGAGGAGGAGTCCGGCCGGCTCGAGATGATCCTGGGCGGCCGGATCGCCCGCCACCAACCGGTACTGGCCGCCCTCACAGTGGCGACCGCAGCGATCCTCGCCACAGCCGTCCTGTTCGCCGCCGGCCTGGCCTTCTCGGGGGTCCCGGTGCCCGGTGCCATCCTGTACAGCGTGGCGCTCGGCGCGCTGGCCTTCGTGTTCGCCGGCTTCGCGGCTCTGCTGGCACAACTCGTGCGGCACGCTCGCGGCGTCTACACCTGGAGCCTGGTCGTGCTCGCCGCGGCGTACGTCCTGCGCGGCATCGGCGACGCGACCAACACGTGGCTCGTCTGGCTGTCACCGCTGGGGTGGGCGGAGAAGACCGCACCGTTCGGCGACCAGCGGTGGTGGTTGCTCGCCGTCCCCGCCGTCGCCGGCCTCGTCATGGGCGGCGCCGCCGTGTGGCTGGCCGCTCGCCGCGATGTCGGCAGTGCTCTGCTGCGCGTCGGCGCGGGTGCGACCCGGCCGGCGCCCCGGATGCGGCGTCGGCCGATCGGCTTCGCGGCCTGGATCCACGGCCCGGCGACCGCGGGCTGGCTGTCGGGCGGAATCCTGCTCACCGCGATGATGGGCGCGCTGGCCCGCCCGTTTCTCGACGCGATGGCCGGCAACGCCGCGCTGAGCCGGGCCATGGGTATCGCAGCCGGCCGGCCACTGGACGGATTCGTGGCCGCCACCCAGCTCTACCTGGCCGTCATCGCCGCCGGGTACGTCATTCAGGCGATCGGCATCCTCCGCACCGAGGAAGCGGAAGGCCGCCTGGAGACTCGGCTCGCCGGTGCGCTTTCCCGCAACCGCTGGCTGGCAGCCCACAGCGCTGTCATCATGGCCGGGCTGCTGCTCATCGTCGTCGCCTCGTCTCTGGTCCTCGCCGTGACGACCGCCTGGTCGATCGGCAACACCGGCGAGACCGGCGCCATAATGACCGCCGGCCTGGCCTACCTGCCGGCGGAACTAGTGCTCGCCGGCCTCGCGCTCGCCCTGTACGGCAGGTGGCCGCGCGCCTTCGGGCTCACCTGGGCGGCCTACGCGACAGTGACCTTCATCGCCTTCCTCGGTCCCGGCCTGAAATTCGCCTGGTGGATGCTCGACCTCGCTCCCACCACGCACGTCGGGAGCCCGCCGGTGGGGACGGTCCAGGCCGGTAACCTGGCCGCCCTCTCCATTGTCGCCGGTGCGCTCCTCGTGGCTGGGGTCACTGCCTTTCACCGTCGTGACGTACCGCGCGCCTGATCCTCAGCCCCCGGCGCGCAGAGTCCAGGCAGCAGCTGGTGAGGTCCCGGATGGCGGGGCGGGTGTAGCGCCAGGTCTCCGTAGAGGCACAGCGGGGCAGCGACGTGCCCGGATGGGAAACAGCAGTGGGTGGGATCTCCGGGCCCAGCTGAGGGACATCCGGACGGTTTGCGACGCGATGTAACCCGCGAGCGCGGCCCCGTAGGAGCCGGTGCCTTCCACCCCGGCACGACACAGCACCCCACCGGTACACCGTGACGTGGTCGACCTCGACGCCCCGCTCGGCAAGCAACTCCTTGGCATTGCGATAGGAGAACCCGTTTCGCAGGTACCGGCGCACTGCCACCAGGATTACCTCCGCCGGAAAGCGGAACCCGACGAAAGCCGAACGAGGAGCCGACCAGGCCGGGTAGCGACGGCGCATTGCTGCGCCGCCGCCCCCTCAGAACCGGACGTGCACGTTTCCATGCATCCGGCTCAAGCAAGCCCACGAGGATC
>NZ_JBEZXZ010000005.1:0-106081 GCF_040638275.1 Actinoplanes sp. NPDC026623
CCGCGTGCCCGGCGCGACCCTGACCGGCCTGCCCGACTCCTCGCCCGCCGACGGCTCCGGCCTCCCGGCCCGCGGCTCCGACGCGGGCGGTCTCCCGCCCCGCGACGGCCTGGGCCGCTCCCGTGGCGGCTCCGAGAGCGGCGGCTTCCCGCTGCGCGGCGGCGGCAACGCCAGCTTCCCGATCCGCGGCGGCCCGGACAGCGGCGCCGCCGGCTTCGCCTCCCGCAGCGGCCAGGTGAGCGGCAGCGGGGCCGTCCCACCCCGCGCCCCGTTCGGTGAGCCCGACGGCGGCACCTTCGCCGCGGGCGGCGACCCGCTCGGCGCGCGCCTCGGCTCCGACAGCGGCGGCTACACCACGCCGAGCCCGTCAAACAGCGGCGGCTTCCCGGTGCGCGGCGGCACGGACGGCTTCACGCCGGGCTCGCCGGACAACGGCGGCTTCCCCACGCGCGGCGGCACAGACGGCTTCACCACGCCAGGCTCACCGGACAACGGCGGCTTCCCCACGCGCGGCGGCACAGACGGCTTCACCACGCCGGGCTCGCCGGACAGCGGCGGCTTCCCCGCGCGCGGCGGCACGGACGGCTTCACGCCAGGCTCACCGGACAACGGCGGCTTCCCCGTGCGCGGCGCCTTCGACGGCCCGGGAGACGACGGCCAGTCGGCGCGGTCCCCGCACCCCTACGGCGACCGCCCGAGCGAGCCCGACCAGTTCGACGCCGGCAGCACCTCCTACCCGCAGCGGATCCCCGGCACCTCGTTCGCGGTCGCCGGCTCGCCGGACCTCAACCGGCCCGACGGCGGCAGCGGCGGCTACGCCCAGCGCGTGCCCGGCGCCTCGTTCGCCAGCGGCGGCGCGCCCGTCGTCGAGTCGCGCAGCGCCGCGTCCGTGCCGCAGCCGCGGGAGAAGCCCGAACGCCTCGAGCCGGCCGATCCCGCCGCCGAGCCGCCCGGCCCCGCCATGGGCACGGCCCGCCCGGTGACCGCCAGCGCCTCCGTGCCGGTGGCCAGCCGGGTCGCCCCGCCGGCCGAGGCCGACGAGCTGCCGCCGCCGCAGGCCAACCCGCAGTCGCGGGTCTACGGCCGCCCGGCACCCGCTGAGGAACCGTCGGCACACCCATATCAGGCCGAGGACCATTCGGCAGGCGCCACGTACGGCTCGACACCGACCCCCGGTGCCCGCCGTGCCGCGCCTACTTCCGGCGCCATCGGCGCGGCACCCACATCCCCAGGCGCCTACAGCAGCCAGACCCCCGAAAACCTGCAGGCGGAAACCCCCTCCGCCGCGCCGGCGGACGGCACCTACGGCAGGCCGGCCGAGGCCCCCTTCGGCACCGGGTTGTTCGACGGCCAGTCCGACGATCGGCCCCCGCTCGGCGGCCCTTCGCAGAACGACCCGTTCGCCCGGCCGTCCCAGGAGGGCTTCGGCAGCGCGCCCGTCAGCCCCTTCGGCGGCCGCCCCGCCCCCTTCGACGGTGGCGCACCCGAGGCCGGCCCGGCCTACGGCGCGACGCCCTCAGCGGGCAGCGATCACCCGCCCGAACGCGCCTCGGGCCGGGCCACGGCCAGCGCAAGGGTGAGCCCGCCCGGGCAGCCCTTCACCCCGCCCACCCCGGACGAGCAGCCGGAGGACCGCGGCCCCCAGGCGTTCAACGAGTTCACCTCCGACATCGCCGGCCGCGGCCAGCCGGTGCCGGGCAACCCCCCGGGCCGCACCACACCCCCGGACCAGTACGGCGAGCACACCACCGACATGGCGGGCCGCAACCAGCCCTCGGACCGGCCGTACGTGCCCGCGCCGGCGCTGCCGTCGATGCACTCCGCACCCCCGCTGGAGAACGGCTTCCCGCCCCCGACGGCGCCGGATGCCACCCAGCCGTTCGGCGAGCGTCCGCGGATGGGCGGGCTCTTCCCGGGCCCCGCCAGCCGCGCGACGGTCACGCCGCCCGGGCCGGAGCAGACCGCGAGCTGGCCGAGCCGCCAGGAGCCGGCCGAGCCGGCGCAGGCCCGGTTCGATTCGTTCAAACCGGACTCGTCCGAGCCCGTCTCCACAGTGGCGGCCAAGCCGGAGACCCCGCACGTGCGGATGATCCCGGTGATCCTGGGCGTCATCCTCGGCGCGGGCCTGCTCGTCGGCCTCACCCTCGGCGTCACCTGGCTGATCGCCCGGGGCTCGCACGACAGCGGCACCAGCGGCACCACCTTCACGGTCAAGGCGGGCGACTGCGTCAAGCGCGACGGCACGGCCGCGGTCACCGCGAGCTGCGGCGACGCGGGCTCCTTCGAGGTGACGACGATCGTCGCCGCCAAGGAGCAGTGCCCGGACCCGAACCTGCCCTACGTGGTCAACCCGACCAGCGACGGCGGAAGCCAGGTGCTCTGCCTCAAGCCTCGCGGCTGACCCGAGTGACGTGCGCGAAGCGCGGGCACCCCGGCCGGTCCGGGACCCGCGCGTCGGGCACGATGGCTTCATGATCACGCGTGTACGTGCCCCGGAGCTTCGGGGCCGAGGCTGGCTGAACACCGGCGGCCGTTCCCTCAACCTTGCCGACCTGCGCGGCAAGATCGTACTGCTGGACTTCTGGACCTTCTGCTGCGTCAACTGCCTGCACGTGCTGGACGAGCTGCGCCCGCTCGAAGAGAAGTACGGCGACGCACTCGTCGTCATCGGCGTGCACTCGCCCAAGTTCGAGCACGAGCGCGACCCCGAAGCCCTGGCCGCCGCCGTGGAGCGGTATGGCGTGCATCACCCGGTCCTGGACGACGCCGACCTGGCGATGTGGCAGCAGTACGCCGCGAAGGCCTGGCCCACCCTCTCCGTGATCGACCCGGAGGGCTACGTCGTCGCCTCGATGGCCGGCGAGGGCCACGCCGAGGGCCTGACCCGCCTGCTGGACGAGCTGATCGCCACCCACGAGGCGAAGGGCACGCTGCACCGCGGGGACGGCCCCTACGTGCCGCCCCCCGCGCCGGACACCCTGCTCCGCTTCCCCGGCAAGGCGATCGAGCTGCCGAACGGCAATCTGCTGGTCTCCGACTCGGCCCGCCACTCGCTCGTCGAGCTGGCCCCGGACGGCGAGACCCCGATCCGCCGAATCGGTACGGGTGACCGCGGCCACACGGACGGCCCGCCCACCGCGGCGAGCTTCTCCGAGCCGCAGGGCCTCTGCCTGCTACCCGCCGACACCGCCGGCTACGACGTGGTCGTTGCGGACACGGTCAACCACCTGCTGCGCGGCCTGCACCTGGACACCGGCGAGGTGACCACGATCGCGGGCACCGGCCGCCCCTGGCGCACCGCGGAGGACGACGGTGTCTCCTTCTCCTCGCCGTGGGACGTCGCCTGGTTCGAGGGCCGGGTGATCGTCGCAATGGCCGGCATCCACCAGCTCTGGTGGTTCGACCCGGCCACCGGAGCCTCAGGCGTCTACGCGGGTACGACCGTCGAGGCCCTGCGCGACGGCCCGCTGCCGGACGTGTGGATGGCGCAGCCGTCCGGGCTGTCGGCGGACGGCGACCGCCTGTGGATCGCGGACGCGGAGTCCTCGGCCGTGCGCTGGATCGAGGCGGGCGTGCTGCACACCGCCGTCGGCCAGGGCCTGTTCGACTTCGGCCACGTGGACGGCCCGGCGCGGGACGCCCTGCTGCAGCATCCGCTGGGGGTCGGCGCGCTGCCGGACGGGTCGGTGCTGATCGCGGACACCTACAACGGCGCGGTTCGCCGCTTCGACCCCGCGACCGGCGTGGTGTCGACGTTGGACTCGGAGCTGTCGGAGCCGAGCGACATCCTGGTGACGCGCGGCGGAGCGGTGGTCGTGGTCGAGTCCGGCGCGCACCGCCTGGTCCGGCTGGCGCCCGGCGTTGTGAAGACGGTCACCGGCGAGCGGCGGCGCACCGAGCGTCCGGCGTCCCCGCTGGCGCCGGGCGAGGTGACCCTTGAGGTGGTCTTCACCCCGGCGCCGGGTCAGAAGCTCGATGCGACGTACGGCCCGTCGACCCGCCTGGTGGTCTCCGCGTCCCCGCCGGAGCTGCTGATCGAGGGCGAGGGCACCACCACCGAGCTGTCCCGGCGGCTGGTGCTCAACCCGGCCGTACCCGAAGGGATTCTGCAGGTGGTGGCGCAGGCCGCGACCTGCGACGCGGACGTCGAGCACGCCGCCTGCCACCTGACCCGCCAGGACTGGGGTGTGCCGGTGGTGATCGAGGCGGGCGCTCCTCGTCGCCTGCCGCTGATCCTGCGCGGCCTGGACGCCGGCGAGCGGTGAGATGGTTCACTACCCGCGAGTAACCTACGGTGCCGTAACCTAGATGTCGTGACGACCTCAGCTCCGTTCAGAATGAAGCGTGCTGATCTCGGCAAACCACGCTTGCGCGGCCGCTTGCACCAGTACGCGTTCTTCGTCGCGCTGGCCTGCGGCGTTGTCCTCTGCTCGATCGCCACGACCCGCCCGGGCATCGGGCCGTTCCTGAGCACCCTCGTCTACAGCATCACGGTGTGCGGTTTGTTCGGCATCAGCGCGCTGTACCACCGGCGGACCTGGAGCGAGCGCGGCTACCAGATCATGCGGCGCATGGACCACTCGATGATCTTCATCTTCATCGCGGGCACCTACACGCCGTTCTGCGTGCTGCTGCTGGATCGCGACAAGGCCATCCTGATGCTGAGCCTGATCTGGGCCGGCGCGCTCGGCGGGGTGGCGCTGAAGCTGATCTGGCCGCACCTGCCCCGCTGGGTGGGTGCGCCGCTCTACCTCGCGCTGGGCTGGGCCGCGGTGGCGATCCTGCCGGACATCCTGCACAACGGCGGGGTGACCTGTCTGGTGCTGCTCGCCGCCGGCGGCCTGATCTACAGCATCGGCGCGGTCTTCTACGCGCTGCGCCGGCCCAACCCCTGGCCGACCGTCTTCGGCCACCACGAGTTCTTCCACGCCTGCACGCTGATCGCGGCGCTCTGCCACCACATCGCGATCTACTTCGCCCTGTACGCATAGGGCGAGAATTCAAACGGACAGCGGCTCCCGGGCGCTGGACCGGCTGGTTCAGACCCGTGAGTCGTAGGCCTCGCGGGCCTCGATCACGTCCGAGATGTGCGCCTCGGCCCACTCCTGCAGCGCGCCGACCAGGCCCAGCAGGCTGCGCCCCAGCACGGTCAGCGCGTAGTCGACCCGCGGCGGAACGACCGCGTAGACCGTCCGGGTAACCAGGCCGTCCCGCTCGAGCGCGCGTAGCGTCTGAGTGAGCATCTTCGGGCTCACCCCGGGGATGCGCTGCGCCAATTCGGTGTATCGCAGCGCCCCGCCGGCCAGCGACCCGACAATCAGCACGCTCCAGGCATCCCCGATGCGGTCCAGCACCTGCCGGCTGGGGCAGTTCTTCGCGTAAACGCTCGTCTCCACCTCGACACTATCCACCAGGTGCGTACTGCACTTCAAGGTGCCCACTCTCCAACGGGAAGTGATCCCCAACCTGCCCCGTTGTGCGTCATGGCGGCCGACAGACCGCCGACGCCACGTTGAGGAGTTCCGCAAATGACCATCGTCGTCACCGGTGCCACCGGGCACCTGGGCCGTCTCGCCGTCGAGTCCCTGCTCGCCCGCGGCATTCCCGCCGAGCAGATCGTGGCGGCCGGCCGCAGCGTCGAGAAGATCCAGGACCTGGCCCGCCGCGGCGTACGCGTAGCGACGGCGTCATACGACGACCCGGAGTCGCTGCGCAAGGCCTTCGCGGGCGCCGACCGGCTGCTCTTCATCTCCGGCAGCGAGGTGGGCAAGCGGATCCAGCAGCACGCCAACGTCATCGCGGCGGCCGCGGACGCCGGCATCGGCCGGATCTTCTACACCAGCGCTCCGCACGCCGACACGTCCGACATGATCCTTGCGGGCGAGCACCTGGCCACCGAGCGGGCGCTGGCGGCCTCCGGCATCCCGTCGGTCTTCCTGCGCAACGGCTGGTACCTGGAGAACTACGACCTGCGGGGCGCGCTCGAGCACGGCCTGTTCGGCGCCGCGGGCGACGGAAGGATCAGCATCGCCACCCGCGCCGACCTGGCCGAGGCCGCCGCTGCGGCCGTCGTCGCCGACGTGCACGACAAGCAGGCGTACGAGCTGGGCGGCGAGGCCGTGACCCTGGCCGAGCTGGCCGCCGAGGTCTCCCGGCAGTCCGGCCGGCAGGTCACCTACACCAACCTGACCCAGCAGGCGTACGCCGAGTTCCTGGTCGGTGTCGGGCTGCCCGAGCAGTTCGCCGCCGTCCTGGCCGACTCGGACCGCGGCGCGTCCGCGGGCCTGCTCGACACCGGCACCGAGGACCTGGCGGCGCTGCTGGGCCGCCCGGCCACCCCGCTGGCGCAGGCCGTCCGCGCGGCCCTGGCCTGAGCCCGGGCGACGGGTGTCACCACTCGTCGTGGTGACGCCCGGTCAGCTCGCGTACGGCGGGGGCGGCGGCTGACGACGCGTGGTCTCGCGGTACTCCTCGACGACCTCGCCGTCGCGGTACACGGCGTCCTCGCGCACGGCCGGCCGCACGACGGTGGCCGGACGGCGCCGGGAGTTCCAGAACCAGATGGTGACGATGAGGCCGACCAGGCCGGCCAGCATCAGCACATAGCCGACGACGTTGATGTCCAGCCCGCTGATGTCCGCGTCGACGGCGAACGCGAGGATCGCGCCGAGCGCGAGTAGGAAGATGCTTCCGCCGATTCCCATAACCTGGTCTCCCTGACTCGTGGCAATACGTCGATGGGTGTGTGTCTACCCACCCGGCGGATCGCTCAATCAGGCAAGCTGAGTTCATGACCGTTCGGACCCTCGTTCTGCTTCGCCATGCCAAGGCCGAAACGCCCGGTGAGCTGCCCGACTTCGAGCGCAGCCTCGCCGAGGTGGGAATCGCGAACGCGGACGCGGCCGGGGCCTGGCTGGCCGACGAACGACTGCGTCCCGGGCTGGTGATCTGCTCGACGGCGACCCGGACGCGGCAGACCTGGCACGGCGTCGCGGTGGCGCTGGCACAGGCCGATCCCGACGCCCAGTCGCCGGAGGTGCACTACGAGCGGGATCTCTACTACGGCGGGCGTACCGAGGTCATCGACCTGCTCCGGGCCGTGCCGGACGAGGTGCACACCGTGCTGGTCATCGGGCACAACCCGACCATGTCCGATGTGTCCATCCTGCTGCGACCGTACGACGGCAGCGCCGTACTCGAGGGCCTGAAGACCTCCGGGATCGCCGTGCACCGCACGGAGGCCTCGTGGTCGCAGACCGAGCCGGGCTCGATGCCCCTGGTGCTCACGCACACCGCGCGGGGATGAGACAAAGACGAAGCCGGCGGACAACGTTGTCCGCCGGCTTGGTCTCTTCAGGAGAGTGCGAAGATCAGAACGCCTCTTCGGGCAGGTCCATCAGGTCGAGCGTGGTGTTCTCGATGATCCGGCGGTCCGAGCCGATCCGGGGCAGGATCTCGCGGGCGAAGAACCGCGCCGCGGCGATCTTGCCCTCGTAGAAGGCCTTGTCGGCCGTGCTGAGCTCGGTGCCCAGCGCCCGCAGGGACACCTCGGCGCCGCGCAGCAGCAGCCAGGAGACCACCACGTCGCCGAGCGCGAGCAGCACCCGCCGGGAGGTGAGGCCGACCTTGTACAGCTCGCGGGCGTCGCCGCCCTGCGCGGCCTGCAGCCAGTTCATCTGGATGCCCAGGATCGTCTGCAGCTCACCGAGCGCCTTGCCGAGCGAGGCGCGCTCGACCTTGAGCTGGCCGTTGCCGGCCTCGGTCTCGATGAACTCCTGCATCTCGGTGGCGATGACGGCGAGCGAGCGACCCTGGTCCTTCACGATCTTGCGGAAGATCAGGTCCAGGCTCTGGATCGCGGTCGTGCCCTCGTACAGGGTGTCGATCTTGGCGTCGCGGACGTACTGCTCGAGCGGGTAGTCCTGCAGGAAGCCGGAGCCGCCGAAGGTCTGCAGGGACTCGTGGCCGAGCAACTCGTAGGCGCGCTCCGAGCCGACGCCCTTGACCAGCGGCAGCAGCAGGTCGTTGACCCCGCCCGCGATCTTGGCACCCTTGGCGTCGCCGGCGGCCTCCGCGATGGCGACCTTGTCCTGCCAGGTCGCCGTGTAGATGACCAGCGAACGCAGGCCCTCCGCGTACGCCTTCTGCAGCATCAGCGAGCGGCGGACGTCCGGGTGGTGGGTGATCGTGACGCGCGGCGCCGCCTTGTCGGTGTTCTCCACCAGGTCGGCACCCTGTACGCGGTTCTTCGCGTACTCGAGCGCGTTCAGGTAGCCCGTCGAGAGGGTGGCGATCGCCTTCGTGCCGACCATCATCCGGGCGTACTCGATGATCATGAACATCTGCCGGATGCCCTGATGCACGTCGCCGAGCAGCCAGCCCTTGGCGGGCGTGCCGTTCTCGCCGAAGGTCATCTCGCAGGTGTTGGAGACCTTGAGGCCCATCTTGTGCTCGACGTTCGTGGCGTAGACGCCGTTGCGCTCGCCAAGCTCGCCGGTCTCGGCGTCGAAGTGGAACTTCGGCACGATGAACAGCGACAGGCCCTTGGTGCCCGGGCCGCCGACACCCTCTACGCCGACCGGACGGGCCAGCACGTAGTGGATGATGTTGTCCGTGAGATCGTGCTCACCCGAGGTGATGAAGCGCTTGACGCCCTCGATGTGCCAGGAGCCGTCCGCCTGCTGAATCGCCTTGGTGCGGCCGGCACCGACGTCGGAACCGGCGTCGGGCTCGGTGAGCACCATCGTCGAGCCCCACTGCTTGTCGATGAAGAGCTTGGCCCACTGCTTCTGCTCTTCGGTGCCCTCGACGTGCACGACGTGCGCGAAGGACGGACCGGACGAATACATCCAGACCGGGGCATTGGCGCCGAGGATCTGCTCCGCGAGCGCCCACCACAGCGACCGGGGCGCGAACGTGCCGCCCAGGCTCTCCGGCAGGTCGAGGCGCCAGAACTCGGACGCCATGAAGGCCGCGTACGACTTCTTGAACGACTCGGGCAGGTCAGCCGTGTTGGTCGCCGGGTCGAACCGCGGCGGGTTCCGGTCGGCGTCGGTGTAGCTCGCCGCGAGGTCCTCGCGGGCGAGGCGGTTTACCTCGGCGAGTACGTCGCGCGCGGTGTCCGCGTCGATGCCGTCGAACGGCGCCTGACCGAACGCACGATCAGCCCCGAAGACCTCGAAGAGGTTGAACTCGAGGTCGCGCAGGTTGCTCTTGTAGTGGCTCATGTCGTTGTGGCCCCGCCCTCCGGACGCGAGTTACCCGTCAGTAACTAACACTGTATTACCCATGGGTAGGGATCGACAAGTCGGCGTCGATCATTTGACTGTCCGTCGTCTTGGGGGTTAAACGTCTCCGATCGGGTGGGAAACGGGACAACCGTTCGGCCATTTGCAAGTCGCCGCGCCGCGCACACGTATCGACGGGCTCAGCGGGTCGTTGCTCCGGATGTACAGGAGGACGCGTACGCCAGACCCGGGGAGGTCACGATGTTCGCCACGATCAAGAGCCTGATTCCAGAGCCTCGCCAGGCGGACCAGCCGCGCCACTACGTGGGAAGGCACCGGCAGCCGGAGCCGGTTTCCGCTCGCGCGGCGGTCACTGTCATCCCGGTACCCGTTTCCGTCGCCGACGACGAACCGACCGTCGCGGTCGAGTCCGACGACAGCCTGAACTAGCTGCCGGCCGCGCCGACTTCCCAGCTCGGCATCCCCACGGCAGCGTCGCCGTCGGGACCGCCGTACTCGAGCAGCACCAGGGCGATGTCGTCCTCGAGCTGCCCGTGCACCCAGTCGACCAGCGCGGTCTCGAGCGACGCCAGGCCGTCGCCGACCGTGCCATGGCCCAGCAGCCGCCAGGCCCGGTCGGCTGTGGGAAAGAACTCACCCTCGCGACGCGCCTCGCCCAGGCCGTCCGTGAACAGCAGCAGCCGGTCTCCCGGCTCGAGGCGCTCCACCCGGGGCCGGGCCACCGGCATGAATCCGAGCGGGGGCGCTGGGGCGGGCGGATCCAGCGCGATGACCTGACCACGCCGCAGCAGCAGCGGGGCCGGATGTCCACAGTTGACAATGGTCAGCGTGCCGCCCCGCTCCTCGACCAGGGCGGCGGTCACGAAGTCCTCGTCGCCGACGCTGCGGGCCACGGCCCGGTCCAGGTCGGTGACGATCGCCCGCAGGTCCGCCCGTTCGAACGCGACATGCCGGTACGACCCCAGCACGATGCTCGCCAGCCGTACCGCGTCGAGGCCCTTCCCGCGCACGTCACCGATGATGATGCGCACCCCGTACGGGGTGTCGAGGGCCTCGTAGAGGTCTCCGCCGATGTCCGCCGCGGCCGACGCCGAGATGTAGCGGCCCGCCACCGCGAGGTTGCCGACCTGCGGGCCGAGCGGACGCAGCACCGCCTGCTGCGCGACCGCGGCCAGGCGGACCAGCTCGGCGATCCGGTTGGCCTGGCGCTGCCGGACGGTGGCGACCGCGGCCGCGATGCCGGTGGCCAGCATGATGCCGACGACGTTGACCATGCCGACCGTGTCGAACCGGGCGTCGGCCCCGGCGAAGACCATGCCGACGACCGTCGCGAGGGCCCCGACCGCGAGCACGGTCTGCCAGTACGCGAACACGGCGGCCATGAACGGCACGGCCGCGAACAGGCCGACGAAGTTCGCCTGAGGACCGTCCGCAACCTCCACCGCCGACACGACGACGAGCAGCGCGAGGGCCGCGCCGAGGCCGGCGCGGGATCCTGTGCTGAGCGGGCGGCGGCCCGCCGGGATAATAGGCATGGGTACGCCGAACAGCATGCCTGATCGGCATGGGCGCCTGCATCAACTTGACCCCTAGTCTGAGCGGGTTCTGCCCACTCGTCGGCTCGGGCCCCCACCCGCGATGACACGATGAAGGTGTGGCTTCCGACCTGCGCGACCGGCTTCGCGCCGGATTCCGTTGGACCGACCCCGGTCCGCATACCGATCTGCTTGTCAGCGACCGTTCCGGCTGGTGGCGCGACCCGCTCGTGCTCGACGGAATAGGTCCGCGACTCGGGGCACTTTTCGCGGATGCCGCACCGACCGTGGTGGTCTCGCCGGAGGTGACCGGGTTCCTCATCGGCCCGTTGGTGGCGCGCGCGCTCGGGGTCGGATTCGTGGAGGCGTACCGGGCGGGGGCGCGACGGCCGATCGCCGAACCGATGACCTGGGCGGTCGTGCCGGCCGATCATCGCGGCGATCAGCAGCACCTCGGGCTGCGCAGCCGGCTGATCGGCCCGGACGACCGGGTGCTGATCGTGGACGACTGGGCCGCCACCGGCGCACAGGCCCGTGCGCTCTGCACTCTTGTCGAATCGCTGGGCGCGACGGCCATCGGCACCGCGGTCATCGTCGACGAGTGCGACCCGGCGGTCTCGGCCGAGCTGCGCATCCGGGGAATACTCACCGGCGCCGATCTGAGCTGACCACCCGTACGGACTGAGTAGCGCTACTCAGGAGCGACCCGCCCGCCGTCACCACGATGGACCGCATGACGCAGTTCTTCTTCGGCAACTGGACGACCCGCATCTATCTGTTCGCCGTCGCGCTGGCCGCCGTCATCCTGATCGGCGGGCAGCTCGCCGCCGGCGACCACGAGCCGTCCACCGCCGCGATCTACCTCATCGGCCTCACCGCGCCGGTCTCGGTGATCTTCGCGCCGTTCTTCCTGCTCGGCGACGGCTGGCAGGCGGTCGCGATGCTCTGGCTGAGCGCGACCGCCGGCACCCTGCTCAACACCGTGCTGATCAATACGATCGTCGGCCAGGCCGGCGGGCTGCGCTCCCACCGTGCCTGATCGGCCGACCATCGGTGGCGGCGGCCCCATCTGTGCGATGGTGGGTTTCTGACCGCGGCGGTGCCGCGCGCCCCTTCGACGCGGGCGACACGGCCCTAGCGAGTTCGGGCGCCCGAGGCGATGCTGGGCTTGGGCGCGACCGCGACCCATCGGGCCCTCGGGCCCCGACCCAGACGGGAGGAACGATGATCGCGCACACCGGAGACCGGCTCGTCCTGAAGGGCATCCACGTCGGCGACCCACAGCGGGTCGGCGACATCGTCGAGGTTCCACACCCCGACGGCACCCCTCCGTACCGGGTCCGCTGGCTGGACACCGAACACGAGGCGCTCGTGTTCCCCGGCCCGGAGGCCCACGTGGAGCAGGCTCGCTGATCCGGGCGGGTGACCGGCCGCCGCACACCCGGTGGCCGGTGCCCGGCTAGCGCTTCCAGTCCGCGAGGGCGCCTCGGGTCGGCTTCCAGTTCGTCGCCGCGTACTCGGCCAGGCCCTGCAGCAGGTACGGGTCGGGCGCCATCAGCTCGCGCGCCTCGGCCTCGGTTTCGGCGTCGAGGATGATGACGCCGCCGACCGGCGGATCCTGCCGGCCGGCGGAGACGAGCACACCGGCCCGCTCGAGGTCGTCGACGAAGGCCAGGTGCCCTTCCCGGGCCTTGTCGACCTGGTCGAGGGGCGCGAGATAGGTCGAGATCATCAGGTACACGATGGTGTTCCTCTCAGCCGCGGAAAGCTCACCGCGATCCTACGATCGCGGCGCCGCCCGCCGGCACCTCAGCGGCTGCCGCCCCGGAAGATCCGCAGGAAGAACAGGAACACGTTGAGGATGTCGAGGAAGATCGACGCCGCCATCAGCGGCGCGGACGAGACGTCGGTGGAGCGCCGCAGCCGCTGGAAGTCGAACATGATGAAGCCCGCGAAGATCACCAGGCCGATCACGGAGTAGATCAGGGCGCCGTTCGGGATGTTCACGAAGATCATCACGATGCCGAAGAGGATCAGGGCCAGCAGCGCCCAGAAGCAGATCCGGGCCAGCCAGGTCAGGTCGCGGCGGGTGGCGTATCCGGCCGCACCGAACCCGGCGACGAACAGCGCCGTGGCCGCGCCGGCTTGCCAGAGGGCCTGCGGGTCGGTGCTGGCGTAGTAGACAAGCGTCGGCGCGAGCGCCACCCCCATCAGCAGGCCGAACGCCGAGAGCAGCAGCACCGTCGTCTGCCGCGACTTGCGGACGGCGAACTGCATGGCGATCAGGGCGGCGAACGCCGCGAGGTACGCGATGAACGCGATGCCGCTGGAGAGGTTACGACCGAGGTACGCGCCGAGGGCGAACAACCCGGTGGTCGCCGCGACGTAGCCCATCGTCTGCGCGAACAGCGTGTGGCTGCGGTCGCGGGCGGTGACCCCGGCCGGCTGGTACGGGTACGTGCTGTCCATCGGAAATCCCCCTGTGGTCGAGGTGGGTCTGGCTACCACTCTGAACCTGCGCGATCACTCAGACACCGTTCGCCAGGGGTGATAGCTGCTCCGCGTACGGGTCGAATCGCACCTATCGCCCCGATACGCCGGCCGGCCGCTGGAACAGCGCACCGGTTTCTCGATGCTCCAGCTCGACCACGCGTACCGCGCTGAAGCCCTGCCGGGCGTAGTAGGCGTGCAGCGCGGTGTTGGTGCGCCAGGCGTCGAGTCGCAGCCACTGCTTGTCGCTCGAATCGGCGAGTTGCTGCGCCCAGTCGAGAAGGCGCCCGCCGACGTTCTGGCCGGACGCGGAGCGTTCCACCACCATGCGATGGACGTACAGCGCGCTGGCCGGGCAATCCCGCGCCGTCCAGAATTCCGGGTCGGCGTTCTCGTCGACGGTGACGGTTCCGATGACCTGATCGCCGCGCTGCGCGACGTAGCATTCCCCTCGTTCAATGGATTCGATCAACGGGTCACGCGTGTTTTCGTCGGTGATGACGGCCCACTGGTCCGTTCCCCGGCTCGCGAGCCAGCGCTGCGCCGCCCGGTACATCTCCATCAGGACGTCTACGTCACCCCGCGCGGCCCGGCGGATCACCACGTCGCTCACCGGCCACCGCCGTCTCGTGTGCGGAACTCGGCCGGCACGGCCGGCTCACCCTCGGCCAGCCTATGACGTCCCCCTGCCCGCGCCGGCGGTTCCGCGACAGGTACCCCGATGGCCTGACATGACCGCCGGTCTTCCGGCAAGTGCTCCGCAATGAGCGGAAAAACCTGCTAGCCAGCCCGACCGCCACCCCAATCGCTTGCCCGGCCCTCGGCTCAGCCATTTACTCACTTCAATGCAATAGGCCACCTTCTTTAGCTCCGCAGAGGGCCCCGCCGCTTGTCGCACGAGGTCTACCGCCCGGCGCAGGACGGCAGGTAAGCGCTTGCCCGGCGATTTGCCGGAGCGTCACGCTGGCACCACCCATCGCATAGGAGGAACCATGCGAAAGGTTCGCCTACTGATCGTCTCCGCCCTCGTGATACCGCTGTCGCTGGTGGCCCCGGCCTCCGCCGCGGTAGCGGCAGCACCCGGCTGCAGCGTCCCGGTCGACACGACGGCCGCCGCGGCCGCGGCGACGAACACCGTCTGGATGGCCGGCGACTCGACCATGGCCAACCCCGGCGCCAGCTGCCCCGTGGGCTGGGGCACCGAGTTCGACTCGCTCTTCCACAGCAACATCGTGGTGAACAACCTGGCCGTCTCCGGCCGCAGCATCCAGACGTGGCTCTACGAGGGCAACGTGACCTCCACCAAGAACTCGGCCGGCGAGTGCACTCTCAGCTCGACGACCTACTCGACGCGGTGGCAGCAGATGCTGACCGGCATGAAGGCCGGCGACTACCTCTTCATCCAGTTCGGCATCAACGACGGCGACAGCGCCTGCCCCCGGCACGTCGGCTCCGCTCGCTACCGGCAGCTGATGACGATGATGGCGCAGGCGGCGCAGGCCCGGGGCGCGTTCCCGATCCTGGTCACCCCGGTCGCGGCCATCACCTGCTCCGGCAGCACGGCGACCCTGAACCGCGGCTTCTACCCGGAGACCTTCGCGGCCGGCACCGACACCGGCGCACCCGTCATCGACCTGCGGACCCTCAGCGTCGCCTACTACAACTCCCTGAGGCTCTGCCCCAACAACGGTGACTACACCGCCGGCGCCGTCGGTCAGTTCTTCTGCAACGACCACACGCATTTCGAGGCGTACGGTGCGCGCCGGATCATGCGGCTGGTGACCGGCGCGCTGAGGACTCAGAACATCGCCCTGGCCGGATCCCTGCTGTAGCAACGGGTAGTCGACATCGTCAACCCGGGCATGCTCTGGCCGAAGCGGAACCGACGGGACGTCGAAACGGTGACGTTCCATCTATGATCCGCGCATCGCGTCGATGACATTTGTGCACGGGGGAGGTTTCATCGTGTCGCGTTCCCAATGGCTTTCCCGGGTCGGCCTGGCCCTGCTCACCACGGTCTCGGCCGGCGCGCTCACCGCGCCGGCCGAGGCCGCCACCACCGGAGTCGCCTCGGTCGTCGAGACCGTCAAGGTCCAATACCAGGCTGCGAGCGGCAAGCAGAACAAGGTCGTCGCGACCCGCTCCGGCAACACGATCACGATCGACGACGTGGTCGCGATCAAGGCCGGCAAGGGATGCAAGGCGGTCAAGGGTGACAAGACCAGCATCTACCAACCCAACGCCGTGTCGGAAGGGGCCGTCGACCTCCGGCAGGATCTGCTCGACGCCGGCTCGAACGGCACCACCGGGGACACCTGCTATCCCAGCCCGACCGACATAGTCAGCGCCTGCGAGACGGTCATCACCAGGTAGGCGCGCGGCCCACTGGACACCGAACTATTCCCAGACCTGGGCATGTGCTTACGGCGGCGATCCAAGGATGGGTCACGCTTCCACCCAGGGTCCGTTGGGCGGCGGATTCTGTCGGCTATTTGCTTGCCATGCCCCGAATTGGTGTGTAGTTCGGTCGACGCGGAGCGCACTCGGCATTGTTCAACCACTTTGGACAGAACCTGAATTGTCCCGGTGACCAACATCTCTCCGAAGTTGACATCGACTGAGCCTGATGTGATGATCTTGACTGACTCATCCACGGGGTGCATTTCGAAAATGAGGACATCAATGCAACGAAAGTCAGTACTGTCTACGGTGGCTCTGGTCGGCGCGGCCCTTTTCATGGGAACCGCCCCCGCACAGGCGGCTGAGCATGAGGTGCAGCTCAACGACACCGGCACCGGCGGCTGCATCTCCGGAATCACCCAGTACGGCGCCTACCCGCAGCTGAAGATCTATGACGACGTTATTTGGAAGAACGCCACGTCGCTGCACATTGACGTCAGCAACGCCACCGCAAAGGTCTACGACTGCGGACCGGCCGGACATCAGGTGTCCGGCGGCAACTTCAAGCTGACCAACAACTGGACCGCCAGCGGAGTCAAGCTGTCTTCCTGCTCGATCAGCGTCACGGACGCCGGATGCGGTGTCAGTGGCGGAAAGATCGCGAAGGTGAACTACTCAAAGAGCGGAAGAAACACTGGCTCCGCCGAATACAAGGGCGGCGGCTGGAATGTCTACGCGTCCACGAGTGGATCCGTGGAGCAGTTCGTTCACAGCGCCAGCTACCGCCTGACCTACGGCGACAATGCCTCAGAGGCGGGTACCTCGAACATTACCCGACGCTGATCGGTCCGCCCGGGTCGCAACTGATTGTGGCCCGGGCGGATTCCACCTCAGTCGGTTCCCATTTCTCCGCGCCATTTGGTCCGTCTCGGACGTGCCCGTGCGGCTCGTGATGTACAGGTGAACATGAACGAGACAGACAAGTGACGACAATCGCACGGAGCCTTCTCTGCGCCGCATTGGCAGGGCTCGCCGGCCTGACGATCGCCGGATGCGACGGGCACCAGCCGCAGGCTCAGCCACCTCCACTGACATCGATTCGTCCCGGAACCGGGCCGATCGAGCAATGGCGATACGCGGCGGCGCAGACGACCGCCACGCTCCTCGCCCCGCAGTCCTCAGGTGCCACCGTCCTCGATCCGACGTCCAGTCCCTCTGTTGTCACGGAGTTGTCGGCCGCCCTTGCTCTCGGGCCCAGGGCTGACACGGCGGCGATCACCCAGGACGTCCTCGCCGCGTATGACCACAAGGCCGGCCTGTTCACGGAGGATGGCGCCGAGTCTCTACAGGTGACCTGGCTCGCGACCCGCTGGCTCACGAGCCGGGGGACCACGATGGCGATCCCTGCCGGTATCGATCTGAAACGGATTGCCGGAGCGCTTCAGACCAAGGTTGCGGAACTCAGCCGGCACCTGCTCGCACCGGAGCAGGACACCGCCAGCAATTATCTACTCGCCCTCCGTGCCCTCGAGGCACTGGACGTGCACCCGGCGGGATTCACCCGGCCGAACGACGTATGCGCCGGTTTTGCAGATATGTACGCGAGCAAGGACCTACTAGGTGTCGCAACATGGGTCGAGTTGGCGCACCGGCTGAACGCCTCTTGTGACGGGGTGGTCAACAGAGCGGACCTGTCCGGATTTCTGGCGCAGGCGTTGACCGACAACAAGGGCGCCGGCGGCGCCTTCATGCGGGCCGTGCGGGAAAACGCAGTCATCACGTCGCAGCGTTACCTGGGCCTGCCCACGGCCGGCACATCGGTATGCCGATCCGTCCTGCAAGCCCGGAGTGACCCGTTCCTCCCCGACATCAACGCGGCGACTTACCGGGTCTGTGTCGATGAATTCGTCACGCAGAAGATTCCCGTCGACCTATCCCGGGAATCGGCCTCGAGGCTGACCAGAGACATCACCTGGCGCGGGCGCTTGCCCGCAACCTTGAACTCTAATTCCTTCGGCGTCATGACGACGCTCTACCTTCTGCGGAGCCTGCAATTTTCGGACGACGCCGTCGGCGCCGTGGCTCAACAGAAGCTCCTGCGTGATGGCTCCAGCACACCAACTCTCGACGCCGGCCTGGTCATGATCGCGCGAGGCAAGGGCTTCACCGGATTGACAGACGCGGACCAGAATGACATCGCCGGAGCCTCGGTCAGCGACCAGTTGTGGCACGACGCGATGCTAGGGATCGTCGCCACCCAGTCCGTCCGCTGCACCGAGCGCACCATCGAGCGCCTGCTCGCGTCCACACGCTCCACCATGAGCGAGAAGAATCCGCGGGACCTGCTGTACCGGGCCATTATCGTGCGGGCCCTGAGCAAATGCGGGCATGCCGGCGAAACGCGCGAAGCCAGCGAAGACATCCTCACCGCGACGGCCCGGGCAGCCAAACCTGCCGATGCCATCCAAGCCTGGCGGATGCAGGACACAAGATGTCTGCTCGCTGAGGCTCCTGATCTGAATGAAGCTGCGGTCGTGGCCCTCTTGCCAATACCGGAAACCGATTCCTGGTCGAGCTATTCCGCCTTCGCCGGCGTCCGGCTTACCGACATCCTCGCCCGCGGCTGCAACTCCGGCTGGTGGGATGGACTGCCCTAGGACCGTACGGTGAGCGCCGTCGGGGATTCCGTTTGTCGCCGGGCTGCGGTCAGGCAGCGGTACCCGGCGCGGGCCGTGCTCGTCGCCGAGTTGCCCGCCTTGCCGTAGGCGTGCAACGCGACCTTGAACTCCTGCCGCACGCGCCGGGTGCGATGAGAATCGTCCGCACTCTCGTGCACCTCCGCACCAGCCTCAGCGACCGCACCCATCCGCAACGTGGGGTCATACGAGGAGCCCCTGGCCCGCGCAATTGGGAACAGGGGGACCCCAACTGAGCGGGTGAAGGGAATCGAACCCGCACCGTCAGCCTGGGAACCGGAAGATGAACCCGGCAGCGAGTCGCAGGCAAGTCGATTGCCAAGACAAACAGATGCCATGGCCATCACCGTTTCCGGCTCACGGTAAGCAACCATCACACCGTGGGGGTCCGGGGGTCCGCCCCCCGACTGGCATGCGAAGAGGCCCCGGTCCGCGCTATCCGCGGACACAGGCCCCCTGCCTCTGAGCAGGTGACGCGAAACGAACCCACACCATCAGCTTGGGAACCGGAACCGCACAAGGGACCCTAGTACGCACCCTGTCGGTCGGCTCAGCGAGTAATCGAGTGGCCTGGAGTGACCCCGCGTGGCCTGCCGTAATGGCCCGCTAATGGCCCGGATCTCTGGAGGCAGACCCTTCAGTCGTCAGCGCCGCCCTAATGGCTGAACGGTGCTGCACGCGGCACGGCTACCGTGGTGGGCCGACGTCGCGGATGCTCGCGCAAGTACAGGACAGGGACGAGATCAATGAGTGACCAGCCAGGTGCGCAGCAGCCGTGGGGTCCGCCGCAGGGCCAGCCAGGTGCGCAGCAGCCGTGGGGTCCGCCGCAGGGTGCACAGCAAGGGCCTTACCCCGGCCAGCCGCAGCAAGCACCATATGGCGGCCAGCCTCCGGTACTCAACGGTGGAAGCGGCGGTGGCAAGGGGACGATCCGTGCTTTGCTCGCGGTCGTGGCGCTGCTGCTGCTGATCGTGGTGGCGGGCGGTGCGTACCTGCTGGGCACGCGCAGCGGCGACGACCCGGCCATCACGGCGAAGGACGCGACGCCCGCTGCCACCAGCGCCCTTGCGGCACCCTCGGAGCCGGCTGCGCCGATCGACGCCCCCACTGAGAAGCAACCCGCGACCCCTGAGCAGCCGGCCGTGCCCGCTGGCGGCGTGCATCGGGCGCTCAGTGACCCGTGCGCCCCCCTCGTCGCCGCCGCGACGGCGCTGGGCGGAACCGTCTCGGAGACCCGCCCGGACTCCTCCTCGCAGGGCGGTGACGTCGCGAAGCGCTGCCGCTACACCTTCACGGCGAAGGGCGGCGCGACGCTTTCGGGCTCCGTTACCGGCACCACGTACGCGCCGGCCAGCGGCGCCGACGAGGGCTACGCGTTTCTCAAGCGCTCCGATCTAAACGAGGAGGGCATCGTCGTCGAAGCGGCGACCGGGCTGGCGCAGCCCGCTCATCTAAGGCGCGACTCCAAGCCCAACGGCGGTGGCGGCTACAACGTGGCTGTGGGCGCCGAAGACGGCAACCTGGTCGTCGCGAGCAAGGGCAGCTTCGGCGGGGGCCTGCCGCTCGACACCGGCAAGCAGATCGTCCTCGCCATGGCGAAGGCTTACGCCGCTGCCGGCTGACCAGGCCCTGCCGGACTCCCTGGCTATCACCCTGGCTTGCAGTCATGGGGCGATCGAGTGGCCCGGATTGACCTCAACGGCCCGCCGCAATGGCACGCTAATGGCACCGATCTTGAGCAAGCAAGACTGAGATTCAGCCGGGAGGCCGACCACGGCATCGCCGACGCCATGGACAGAGCGGTCAAGGCGGTCGGCGAGCAAGCTCAAGGCGAAGCGGGTTGCCGAGGGCGACGGACCGGCCGCCGAGGCGAGCTAATGGCACGTTAATGGCACGCCAGCCTGTTTCAGCAGCCTAAAGACGGAAGCCCTGGCAGGACCATCGGTCTTGATCAGGGCTTCCATGTGGAGCGGGTGACGGGAATCGAACCCGCACTGTCAGCTTGGGAATTGGAAGACGAAACTGGCAGACGAGTCGATTGCCGAGCAAAGTGGATGACCCACCACCGCTCCCGGCTCACGTTGAGCGACCATCGCACCGTGGGGGTCTGGGGGGTCGCCCCCCAGGCTGGCATGCGAAGAGGCCCCGGTCCGCGCTTTCCGCGGACACAGGGCCCCTGCCTCTGAGCGGGTGACGGGAATCGAACCCGCACTGTCAGCTTGGGAAGCTGATGTTCTGCCATTGAACTACACCCGCGAGCGGCACCACTGTACCCGATGAGGGGGTCCCATGGCGTAAGCCGCCCCGCAGTAGGCACCGGCCGGACCCGGCGCGGCCCAGCTCCCTCCAGGCCTGGCAGCGCCCCGCGGACGCAGTCGCGGTGTCCGGCCGGTGCCTACGATCTGGCGGCTGCGGCCAGCGGGCGGGCTAAGCTCGCCGCCGGCTCGTGCCACGTTTGGGTGATTGGTGGGTGGCGCTGGGTCATTGCCAGCGGGAGTGCGCCGCCCGGTCCGTGGCGGCGGACCATCGCCGTGTCGATGTCGAGCTCGAAGAGTCGCCAGTCGACCAGGAGCGAGGCACGCAGGGCGTCGGCCAGGCGGGCGATCACCGCAGGGTCCGTCACCGGGTGGGCGTGACCGGCCACATAGGCCTCGTCGTCGCTCTCCTCGGGCGGGTAGGAATGCAGGGCGTAGCGCCCGTCGCGCTCCAGGTCGCGGCGTTTGGCCGAGTCGACCACGAAGCAGTAGAGCCCGTCCTCGGTGACGACCGGGGAGACCGGGTGCACGCGCGGGCCACCGTCGGCGCGGACCGTTGCCAGATAGCCCATGCCGGGGCCGTACTGCTGGAGCAGCGCGCGGACGGCGGAGGCGAGCTCCGGTTCGGCTGCGGCGAATTCGGACCAGGAAGCCATGCGAACATCATATAGAACATATGTACGAGACGACCACCGAACACGCACTTTAGGGCCGCTCGGTATGGTGTTGCGATGCTGCTCTCCGACCGTGACCTGGTCTCCGAGATCAAGTCGGAAAACCTCGCTCTCGAGCCGTTCGAGCCGGAGCTGATGCAGCCGTCCAGCATCGACGTCCGGCTGGACCGCTTCTTCCGCGTGTTCAACAACCATCTCTACACGCACATCGACCCGGCCGAGCAGCAGGACGACCTGACCGCCGCGGTGGAGGTCTCGGACGGTCAGCCGTTCGTGTTGCACCCGGGCGAGTTCGTGCTGGCCTCGACCCTCGAGGTGATCACGCTCGGCGACCAGCTCGCCGGCCGTCTCGAGGGCAAGAGCAGCCTGGGCCGCCTCGGCCTGCTGACGCACTCGACCGCGGGCTTCATCGACCCGGGCTTCTCCGGCCACGTCACGCTGGAGCTCTCCAACGTGGCCAATCTGCCGATCAAGCTGTGGCCGGGCATGAAGATCGGCCAGCTCTGCATTTTCCGCCTGTCGTCCCCGGCGGAACACCCCTACGGCTCCTCCGTCTACGGCTCCCGCTACCAGGGCCAGCGCGGCCCGACGCCGAGCCGCAGCCACCACAACTTCCGCACCTGGGCGACCAGCTAGGACCCGAAGACCAGGGTCAACGGCCACGATGTCGTGCCTGGTTGCATGGTGCTGACCGTCGCCGAGACCGGGCGGGGGCGGCCAATCGCCTGGCGGCTCATGAACGGCCACCCCCACCCTGCCAGGTCCGTGCTTTTCTCAACCCCGGCCCGGCGCGGTCAGAAGATGGTCAGGTAGACGTCGTCGACCCGGCCGGCGAACTGGTCGTTGCCCATGTTCGCGCCTTTGCCGCCGACCCGTAGCGGCTCGGCGTTCGCGATGGACAGGGTCGGCGGGACCGGCACCCAGGCCCGCTCGATGCCGTCCACGACGATCGTCAGGCGGGTTCGGGAGCGGGCGCACATCAGGTTGTGCCACATGCCGTCCGCCACGTCCATGAACGGCTCCGCGCGGTAGATCCGGGTCCGGCCCGCGATCACGCAGCTCGGGTGGCCCAGCCGGTGGTCGACCTGGAGCTTGAACTGGCTCGCCCCGCCCACCGAGTAACCCTTCTGGAGGACGTTCGCGCCGTCCGAGAGGTCCTCGTGGGTCATCAGGATCGAGGCGCCGTACTGCATCGAGCGGATTCCCGGGTTGAGCCGGTCGTCGCGGGTTCCCTCCAGGATCGCCCGCGGGCACTGGCGTTCGCGGAGCAGGGTGCAGCGGTGTGGGTACTGGACCGCGAGGCCGTTGCCCTGCGGGACCAGGCTCAGCGTTCCGCCGTTCTGTGCGAGCGGGCGCAGCGTGAACGCGCCGCCCAGGTCCGTGATCGGTTGCTGGACTCCGCCGTCGAAGGTGTAGCGGACCGCGACCGGCGCCGCCGCGACGCCGACCTGGCCGCCGCGCTGCGGCGATGCCCCGAAGCCGACGTTGATGGCGCTGAGCACCCCGGCGGACGGGCGCGGCTGGAGGGTCAGGTACTGGGGGCTGATTCGGGGCGCGGCGTCGCTCGGTGGGGAGAACCGGGCGACTATGAGCAGACCGGCGCCGAGTGCTGTGGTCGCTACCAGCGCGGCCAGGGGACTGACGCGCCGGCGTGCGCCTCGCGGTGACCGTCGGTTGTCGAACATGCCACTATTGTCCGGAACACCCGATTAATGCATAGGTGCACCCCCCGCTTCAGGGGAAATGTGGCGGAAAGCACCCTACGCGGTGGCTCGGCGGGTAGATTCGCCGATCACCGCGTGCAGGACGTCGTCGAGCGCGATCACGCCGAGCGGATGGCGGCCGTCGCTGACGAGCACGATGTGCCGGCGATCGCGCCGCATGGTCAGCAGCAGGTCCGCCAGCGTCCGCTCCGGCGGCACCACCGCGAGCGGGCGGATGATCTCGGCGGGCACGGGCAGGCCGCGCTGCGCCCCGGCGTACCCGAGGACGTCCTTGATGTGCACGAACCCCAGCACCCGCCGGGTCTCGCGCTGCACGACGGGGAAGCGTGACCGGCCGCTGCGGGTCGCCAATGCCTCGATGGTCGCCGGCGACGCGTCGTCGGCGACCGTCGTCACGCCCGACCAGGGCTGCAGGGTGTCCGCGGCGGTCCGGAAGTTGAGGCCGAGCGCGGCGTGGATCCGGGTGAACTGCTCGGTGCCGAGCAGGCCCTCGGCCTGGGCCTGGGTGACCATGCCGGCGAGCTCCTCAGCGGTGAAGACCGTCTTGACCGCCTCGGTCGCCTCGATCTTCCACAGCGAGAGGACGATCCGCGCGGCCCAGCGCATCGCGGTGAGCACCGGCTTGGTGGCCGTGCAGAACGCCAGCATGAAGGGGCCGAGCACCAGGGCCGAGCGTTCCGGCCCGGCCAGGGTGATGTTCTTCGGCACCATCTCGCCCACCACCGTGTGCAGGAAGACGACCACGCCGAGGGCGAGCACCAGCGCGATCGCGTGGATCGCGCCCTCCGGCAGGCCCACCGCGGTCAGCGGCGCCTCCAGCAGGTGCGCGAGCGCCGGCTCGGCGATCGCGCCCAGGCCGAGCGAGCAGATGGTGATGCCCAGCTGGGCGCCCGCGATCATCAGCGGGATCTGGTTCATCGCCGAGAGCGCCCAGCGGGCGGACCGGGACGTCGCGGCGAGCGGCTCCAGCGCCGTACGCCGTGACGCGATCAGCGCGAACTCGCCGCCGACGAAGAGGGCGTTGCCGAGCAGGAGCACGACGGTGATCAGCAGCTCAGTCATCGGCCGGCTCCGGCGGGGCCACGACCCGGACCTGCTCGATGCGGTGCCGGTCGACCTGAACGATGGTGAAGTCCCAGCCGGTGTCCTCGAGCGACTCGCCGGCGACCGGGATGTGCCCGAGCCGGGAGAGCAGGAAGCCCGCCAGCGTCTCGTACGGGCCCTCGGGCAGGCGGAAGCCGGTCTGCTCGATCATCTCGTCCTCGCGGAGCAGGCCGTCCACCAGGTACGTCTTCTCGCCGCCGGGCACGGTCAGCTCCTCGCTGCCCGCCTCGGCGAAGTCGACGTCGTACTCGTCCGCGATCTCGCCGACCAGCTCCTCGATCAGGTCCTCGACCGTGACCACGCCGTCGGTGCCGCCGTACTCGTCGACGACGATCGCCAGGTCCGCGTCGGCCGCCCGCAGCGCGGCGAGCACCTTGTCCAGGGCGAGGCTCTCCGGGACGTAGACGGGCTCGCGGGCGACCGCCGACACCGGCGTCGCGGCCCGCCGTTCGGGCGGTACGCCGAGGGCGTCCGAGATGCCGACCACGCCCACCACGAGGTCGAGCGTCGACTCGTACACGGGGAAGCGGGTGTGTCCGGTCTGCCGCGAGACCGCGATGAGGTCGGCGACGCTCGCGGTGGTCTTCAGCCCGACCACGTCGACGCGCGGCGTCATCGCCTTGGCCGCGCGCTTCTCTCCGAATCGGATGGTGCGCCGCAGCAGGGTCGCGGTCTCGGCCGGCAGCGCGCCGGCCCGGGCGCTGATCGCGGCGAGCAGGCCCAGTTCCTCGGGGGAGCGGGCGCTGGCCAGCTCCTCCTGCGGCTCGATGCCGAGGCGCCGGACCAGCCAGTTCGCCGAGCCGTTGAGCGCGCCGATCAGCCACTTGAAGAGCTTGGAGAAGGTGCGCAGCGGTGCCGCGGTCGCCAGGGCCACCCGCATCGGGCGGGCCAGCGCCGCGTTCTTGGGCACGAGCTCGCCGAAGAGCATCGACACCAGCGTCGCCAGCACCAGCGCCAGCACGCGCGTCACGGTCTCGGTGGCGCCGCCGGCGATCGGCTCGATCACCGGGCGGAAGAGCCGCGACAGCGCCGGCTCGGCGAGGTAGCCGGTCAGCAGCGCCGAGAGCGTGATGCCGAGCTGGGTGCCCGACAGCTGGAACGAGAGCTCGTGCAGGGCGTGCCGGACCGTACGGGCGCGCCGGTCACCCGCGTCGGCCCGCTTCCCGATCTCCACCCGGTCGACGGTGACCAGCCCGAACTCGGCGGCCACGAAGAAGGCGTTACCCAGGGTGAGCAGCGCGAAAGCGACCAGCGGGAGCACCGCGGTGACGAACAGGCCGTCCATGATCGGTTCACCTCGGCACTCATTGTGCCGGAACCCCGCATGCCCTGCGCCGGTGGACCGGGCCCGCTCGGCCGGTGGCCCGATGACCTGCGGGTTACCGTCGTGGAATGAATCTTGTCGAGGAGTTGGCGTTGCTCGCCTACGGCGACGACGGCGCCCCGGACACCGACGGCGTGCATCTCGACAACGGCCTGGCCGGCGCGCTGCTGCTGGAGCTCGCCCTGGCCGGCCGGGTGGACGTCGAGGACAGGAAGGTGGTCGTCCGGGACCGGACCCCGACCGGCGACCCGCTGGTTGACCGGGCCCTCGACCGGATCGTGTCCGCCGCACGGCCGCGCCGGCCCAGCCAGTGGGTGGCGAAGTTCGCCAAGGACATCCGCAGGCCGGCCCTCGACGGGCTCGTCGCCGACGGCGTGCTGACCCGGGAACAGGACCGGGTGCTGCTCGTCTTTCCGCGTACGCGATATCCGGCCTCGGGTGGCGTCGAGCCCACGCCCGAGACCGACGCCCGGCAGCGGCTGGCCGCCGCCGTGTCGGGGACCGGGGCGGTCGAGCCGCGCACGGCCGCGCTCTGTGCCCTGCTCGCCGCCACCGACCTGGACCGCAAGATCTTCCGCGACCTGGACCGCGGCCGGGTCAAGGCCCGGCTGCGGGAGATCTCGCGGGGCGCCTGGGGCGCCGCGGCGGTCGGCAGGACCGTCGAGGAGATCCAGGGCGCCGTCGTCGTCGCGGTGGCGGCGGCCGCCATCGCGACCGCCACGACGTCCTAGGCGGGAGCCTTGTCGCCCTTGATCGAGCGGAGCAGGACGCTCGCCACGTCGACGACCTCGACGTTCTCCTGCTCGCCCTTGCCGGTCACGCCGTCGCCGATCATCGTGTAGCAGAACGGGCAGCCAACGGCGATCGTCTTCGCGCCGGTGGCGAGGGCCTCCTCGGTGCGCTCCACGTTGATCCGCTTGCCGATCCTCTCCTCCATCCACATGCGGGCGCCGCCGGCGCCGCAGCAGAAGGACCGCTCGGAGTTGCGCGGCATCTCGGTGAGGCCGCCCTCGATCGCGCGGCCCAGGACCTCGCGGGGTGCCTCGAAGACGCGGTTGTGCCGGCCCAGGTAGCAGGGGTCGTGGTAGGTCACGCCGCCGTCGACCGGCTGGACCGGGGTCAGCTTGCCCTCGGCGACCAGGTGGGCCAGCAGCTGGGTGTGGTGCACGACCTCGACCTTGAGGCCGAGCTGCTCGTACTCGTTGCCGAGGGTGTTGAAGCAGTGCGGGCAGGTCGCCACGATCCGCTTGACGTTCGCTTCCTGCAGGGTCTCCACGTTCTGCTGGGCCAGCATCTGGAAGACGAACTCGTTGCCGATCCGGCGGGCCGGGTCGCCCGTGCAGGTCTCGCCCTCGCCCAGGATGGCGAAGTCGACGCCGGCCTCGTGCAGCAGCGTCGCGACCGCCCGGGTGGTCTTCTTGGCCCGGTCCTCGAACGCGCCCGCGCAGCCGACCCAGAAGAGGTAGTCGAAGTCGGCCTCGCCGACCCGCTTGATCTCGAAGTCGAGGCCCTTGGTCCAGTCCTCGCGGGTGTTCTGCGGCGCGCCCCAGGGGTTGCCCTTGTTCTCCAGGTTGCGCAGCATGACGCCGGCCTCGGCCGGGAAGCTCGACTCGATCAGCACCTGGTATCGGCGCATGTCGACGATGTGGTCGATGTGCTCGATGTCCACCGGGCACTGCTCGACGCAGGCGCCGCAGGTGGTGCAGGACCAGAGCACGTCCGGGTCGATGACGCCCTGCTCGTCCTCGGTGCCGATGAGCGGGCGGTTCCCCTCGGCCAGCGAGAGGACGTCCAGGTGCGCGAGCTGAGCCTGGGTGGCCTTCTCCTCGCCGGTCAGGTCCTTGCCGCCGCCGGCCAGCAGGTACGGCGCCTTCGCGTACGCGTGATCGCGCAGCGACAGGATCATCAGCTTGGGCGAGAGCGGCTTGGCGGTGTTCCACGCCGGGCACTGCGACTGGCAGCGGCCGCACTCGGTGCAGGTCGAGAAGTCGAGCAGGCCCTTCCAGGTGAACTGCTCGACCTGGGCGACGCCGAACTGGTCCTTCTCGGGGTCGGCCTCCTCGAAGTCCAGCGGCTTGCCCTGGCTCATCATCGGCCGCAGCGCGCCCAGGCCCGAGCCCGCGGGCTTCTCCGGGCTGCGCTTGAAGTAGATGTTGAAGAACGCGAGGAAGCGGTGCCAGGCGACGCCCATCGTCACGTTCAGCGAGATGGTGATCAGCCAGCTCATCGAGATCAGGATCTTGACGAGGGCGGTCCAGGTGGCGCCGTTCTCCCAGGCCGGGAGCAGCGCGCCGATGCCGTGGCTGACCGGGGTCGCCCAGAGCGGGTACTCGAAGTGGTCGGTGGCGACCTTGAAGCCGCGGATCAGGAAGCCGCAGATCAGGACGGCGATGATGATCGCCTCGACGAAGTACGCCTGCCACATCGTCGACCCGGTGAAGCGCGACAGGCCCTTGCCCCGGCCGGGCTTGTTCAGCTGGCGGATCGTGATCAGGACCAGGATGCCGGCCGTGCCGAACACGCCGATCCACTCGGTCGCGAACCCGAAGATCGTCCAGGGGCCGATGATCGGCAGGCCGAGCTTCGGGCTGACCACCTCGAAGTAGGCCTCGAGCACCAGCAGCGACAGCACCAGGAACGCGATCATCACGAACCAGTGCGCGGCGCCGACGACGCCCCACTTGAGCATGCGGGTGTGCCCGGCCGTCTCGACCAGCATGGTCTTGGTCCGGGTGCCCTTGCCGGCGAAGCGCTCGGGGTCGGCCTGGCCGCGCCGGATCACGGCGGTCATCGACATGACCGCGCGCACGGCGAGAGCGACGGCGACGAGGGTGACGACGCCCGCCAGGACGGTGGCGACGATCTGCGCAGTGCCCATGTGCGTGGTGCCTCCTCGGTCGGCTGACTCGCCGGCCATGTTACCCACGAGTAATCAGATTGCGCGCGGGTATCCCGGTCGTCTTTTTCGCTGCCCAGCCAACAGCGCACCCCGCGCTGCTCTGGCGGCAGGGTGCGCTGTCGGACAAATCAGACGAAGGCCACGTTACCGCTTGGTGGCACCCCTAGGACACGCTCGCGACTAGCGCCAGCGGGACAGGATGCCCAGCGAGGCGACCATGCAGCCGAAGCCGACGAGAAGGTTCCAGTACTTCCAGGCCTCGACCGGGTACTGCTGCTCCGAGAGGTAGTAGATCACCAGCCAGGCGATGCCGAAGATGATCAGGGCGACCGCCGTGATCGGCAGCCAGACCGGACTCGGCTTCTTCGACGCCGCCGCCGCGGCCGGACGAATGTCCGTCGGCGGGGTGTAGACCTTCTTCTTGCGAACCTGTGACTTCGGCACGGCGCTCTCCTGAGGGCAACAAGTGGTGAACAACCCACCCCTGAGCGGCTCCGGGGGACCCCGAAAGCTGCCCGTGGCGAATACTGTTCGATAGCTAGCGTAGTCAAGGCGGCGCGCATACAGGCACCCGCCGGTGGGTTTTTCGGCCGAGCCGAGGGAGGACAACCGACGTGGAGTACACCACGGGGGCGCCCTCGTGGCGACTTGTCCTGCGACGCGCCCTTGGCGGGCTGCGCCCGAGGAGGCCGAGTCAGCGCCAGCGTGGCTGGTCAATCGCGGTGCCCTTGATCGGGCTCGCGGCCGGCCTGCTCTTCACGACCTCGGCGACGACGGCCGACGGCACGGCACTGCGCGACGATCGACGGCCCCAGTTGGCTCAGCTTATCGCCGATAAGCGGGCCCGGCTCGAGGACCGCGAGGAACGCGCCGCCAACCTGCGCGCCGCGGTCGACCAGGATGCCGCGAGACTCGCAGACGTCTCGGAGCCGGTCAAAATCGCCCGCGCACGCGCCGACGCCCTGCGCGCCGGCGCCGGTTTCACCACGCTGCGCGGCCCCGGACTCACCGTCCGTCTGAACGACTCGCCGCAGCGCACCACCGGCGGTGGCACGGACGCCCCGGAGAACGATGACCTGGTCGTTCACCAGGGCGACGTGCAGGCCGTGGTGAACGCGTTGTGGGCCGGCGGCGCCGAAGCAATGTCGATCATGGATATCCGCGTGATCTCCACGAGCGCGGTACGCTGTGTCGGCAACACGCTGCTGCTACACGGCCAGGTCTTCTCGCCACCTTTTAAGATCACGGCAATCGGCGAACCCACAGCGATGCACCAGGCGTTGGAGTCCGCAGAGGGAGTCCAGCAATTCCGTGCCGCTGTCGCCGACTTCGGCCTTGGCTACCAGGAAACCGTCGAGAGGAACGTGACTGTGCGGGCGTACGACGGGTCGAGTGACCTCCGATCCGCCGAGGTCCCCGAGTGATGGAAACGTCGGACGCCCAGGAGGGCGCGGCGAACTCCGGACGGCATCGCGCACCCGACGGTGACGCCCAGACGGCTTTCATCCCCCGGATCACCGACGCGTCGTCGGACGGCGTGCCCGGCGGGCCGCTCGAGCTGCCGATCGGGCTCGACCCGGGCCCGGCCTGGCCGTCGTCGCCCGCCCCCGGCCCGGCCGTTCCTGGCGGCAGTCCGCCGCCGGCCCGCCCGGTCGAAACGGTCTCACCCGACGACACCGCCATCATCCGGACCGACGCCCCCGTCGGATCGGTCCCGGACCCGGTCGTCGCCCGCGCCGCCGCCGCGGCCCGCGCCGCCGCGAAGGTCGACCCCGCCACCGCCATGGCGAGCGGTGCGCCTCGACCCGCCGCCGCACCGGGGCCCGCGGCCTCCGGCCCGGTGACCGCCCCCGCCGGCAATGCGTTCGACTACTTCACCGCCGCCGCCGGAGGCGCCGCGGCGGCCGCTGCCGCTCCTCGGCAGTCCCGGAGCGTGCCGGCAGATCCAGCGCCGCTGGGCTACGCCCGGTCCGCCGGCGAGCCGCCCGCCGCGAACGGCTTCGACCGCTCTCCGAACGGCGTGCCCCGTCCGGCCGAGCCCGTGCTCGCTCCCGGCCACAACGACGTCCACCCCGCCCCCGCCGACGGCTACCGCCGGCCGCCCGCCGAGCCGGTGCAGAACGGTGCGTACGGGCGTGACAGCGATCCCCGGCCCATCTCTCCCGGCGTCTCGCGACCGATCGCGGACGCGTTCGCGCATCGCGGCGGCGGGCCGATCGCCGCCGATCCCGTCGCGCCGGGCGCCGAGCCACGAGGCTTCGGCCGGCGCGCCCAGGTCGCGGGCAACGGCGACCTGGCGGCGGGTGCGGCCTCCGGGCGACTGAACGACGCCGTCGACCGCCGGGCGGCCGGCCGCGACGATCTCCGGGAGCCGCTGCCGTCGCCCGCCGCCCGTCGTGGCGGCACCACGCACCCCGCGCCGGAACAGGACCCGTCGGCCACCGCGATCATCCGCACCGCCGACGCGCCCACCGGCCTGCTCCCCTCGATCCGTCCCAAGGCCGGCAACCGGGCGGCACCGGAAGCCGGCGGTCCCGTGCGCACCCCCTTGCCACCCGGGCCCGGCGACAAGGGCGCCGCCTCGGTCGCCGAAGCCGTGGCCGCCGCGGCCGCGGAGCCGGACACCCCCGCGAGCGAGGACAACGCCGAGAAACCTCGGCGCGGGGAAAAAGTGGTAAAGCTGCGACCGGAACAGACGGACGAGGGTTACAAGAGCGTGTACTCCGAGTTGACCCGCCCCACGCTGGGCTCACGCATCCGGGCCGGCGTGCGGGTGTCCGGCGAGCTGATGATCACCTTCGGGCTGATCGTGCTGCTCTTCGCCGGCTACGAGGTGTTCGGCAACTCGGCCAAGGTCGAGAACGAGCAGGACACCCTCGCCAACCAACTCGACCAGGAGTGGAACGATCCGACGGTCGCGCCCTCCGAGCCGGCCAAGGCCGCGCCGGCCGCGCCCGGCAAGAACCTGGTCGGACGGCTCTACATCCCCAAGCTCGGCATGAAGTGGGTCGTCGTCAACGGCGTGCGACCGCAGGACATCCGGTACGCGCCCGGGCACTACCCGGACACCGCCGCCCCCGGGGAGGTCGGCAACTTCTCGGTGGCCGGCCACCGGATCCGCAAGATCTTCTGGCGGCTGGACGAGCTCAAGCCCGGTGACGTGGTCGGGGTCGAGACCCGGTCCAACTGGTACATCTACAAGGTCATCGGCCACGAGGTCGTGAAGCCCTCCGCGGTGGAGGTGGTGGCGCCGGTGCCGGACAAGCCGAACGCCAAGCCGACCAAGGCGCTGCTCACGCTCACCACCTGCAACCCGAAGTTCAACAACTATCAACGACTCATCGTGCACGCCGAGCTCGTCGACACGGTCAAGCGTGATGCCACGCTGCCCGCGGCCGGCAAGCCGGCCGAGCTGCAGAAGTCGAAGGCGTAGGGAGGGCCGCTATGTATTCCTGGATCTGGCGCAAGCTGCCCTTCGGCCTGTGGGGCCGGCTGACCAGCTCGTTCGTGCTGGTCACCATCGTCGGCGCCCTTCTCTGGTATGTCGTCTTCCCGTGGGCGACGCCGCTGCTGCCGTTCGACGACGTGCAGGTGGGCACGGGCACCGAACAGGGCGGACCGGCCGGCCGGGATCCGAACACGGTGCGCGGCAACGACGCGGAGCTGGGCCCGGACGAGATCCCCTACAACGAGCACACGAACGAACCCGAACCGACTGCCAGCTAACTAGGTGACGCCGTGCGCATCCTCGTGATCGACAACTACGACTCGTTCGTCTTCAACCTCGTGCAGTACCTGGGCCAGCTCGGCGCCGAGTGCGAGGTGCGGCGCAACGACGAGATCACGGTGGCCGACGTCGGCGACTTCGGCGCCGCCGGGCTCCTGCTCTCCCCGGGACCGGGTGCACCGGACCGGGCCGGCATCATGCTGGATGTCATCACCGAATATTCGGGAAAGCTGCCGATCTTCGGCGTCTGCCTGGGTCATCAGGCGATCGGCGCGGCGTTCGGCGCCACCGTGACGCGGGCACCGGAGTTGCTGCATGGCAAGACGTCGGAGGTGCGGCACAAGGGCACCGGCGTGCTGACGGGGCTGCCGGACCCGTTCACGGCGACCCGCTACCACTCCCTGGCCGTGCTGCCCGAGACGCTTCCGAGCGAGATCGAGGTCACCGGCTGGACCGAGTCCGGCGTGGTCATGGCGATGCGCCACCGGACGCTGCCGATCGAGGGCGTGCAGTTCCACCCGGAGTCGGTCCTGACCGAGGGCGGTCACACCATGCTGGCAAACTGGCTGGCCTCCTGCGGCCTGCCGGAGGCGCTCGAGCGGGCTCCGCAGCTCGCCGCCGAGGTGGAGTCCCGCCGCCGCTCGGCGTTCGCGACCGCCTGACCTCGAAAGCCCTCGACGAAAACGAAGGCCCGGACGCCGACCGGCGTCCGGGCCTCGTGCTGTTCGACTCCTAAGTCAGCGACCGAGCAGGTTGCCGACCGTGCCGCCCTCACCGGTGCCGCCGCCGTCACCGGCCGGCGGGGTCGTCTCGCCCGGGTCCGGCGAGCCGGAGGCATCCGGGTCCGGCTCCGCGATGACCGTCAGGGTGATCTCGGTGTCCTTGGTCCGCTTCTGCCCAGCGTCCGGGGTCTGCCCGACCACCTTGCCCGGCGGGCCTTCCTGATCCGACGGCTGGATCTTGATGTTCTCGAAGCCCCGGCTCTGCAGCAGCTCCCTGGCGACGTCCTCGGACTTGCCCACCACCGACGGCACCTCGATCAGGTTGCCCCGCGAGATCTCCACCGTGATCCTGGTGCCGGGCTCGACCTGCTGGCCGGCCTTCTCGACCTTGACCACGTGGCCTTCCTCGACGGTGCTGTTGACCTGCTTGAACTCCGGCTCGAGCCGGGCGCCCTCCAGCGCGGACCGCGCGGCGTCCTCGGTGCTGCCGATGAGATTGCTCGGCACCCGGGTCACCGCGGGGCTGGTGCACATGTTGATGGTCACGGTCTTGTCGATCTGCAGCGGCGAGTTCTCGGACGGGGTCTGTTCCGCGACCACGTCCTTGCAGTTCTTGGTCTCCTTGGGCTCGCCGACGGCCACGTTCGTGAAGCCCGCGTCGGCCAGCTTCTTACGGGCGTTGCCCTCCGACAACCCGATCACGCTGGGCACGTTCCGGGTCGCGATCTCGGTCGGTTCCTGGTTGTTGTTCGCCATGTACAGGCCGATGCCCAGCGCCACGACGGCGAGCACGCCGAGTGCGGCGAGCACCGCCATCACCCAGGAGGACGTCCGGCGCTCCGGCTGCCGCGGGTCGCGCGGGCCCCCGGCCGGGATCGCCCGGGTCATCGCCGTCTGCTGGCGCATCGGCGGGCCGGACATCGCCATCGTCTCGGCCTCGGACATCACCGGGGTGGCCAGCACCGGGCGGCCCGACACCGCGCGCAGCGCGTCGGCACGCATCTCCTGCGCGCTCTGGTAGCGGTTCAGCGGGTTCTTCGCCAGGGCCTTCAGCACGATGGCGTCGACGTCCGGCGGAACCTCGCGGTTGATGTCGCTCGGCGCCTTCGGGTCCTCACGGACGTGCTGGTAGGCGACGCTGACCGGGCTGTCCCCGACGAACGGCGGGTGCCCGACCATGAGCTCGAAGAGCACGCAGCCGGCGGCGTACACGTCGGAGCGGGCGTCCACGGACTCACCGCGGGCCTGCTCCGGGGACAGGTACTGGGCCGTGCCGATGACGGCACTGGTCTGCGTCATCGTGGTGGCACCGCTGGCCAGGGCCCGCGCGATGCCGAAGTCCATCACCTTGACCTGGCCGTTCTGCGTGATCATCACGTTGCCGGGCTTGATGTCGCGGTGGATGATGCCGTGCCGGTGGCTGAACTCCAGGGCGGCACAGATGTCCGCGGTCGTCTCCAGCGCACGGCGCGGCTGAAGGCGCTGCTCGGCGGCGAGGACCTCCTTGAGGGTCCGGCCGTTGACGAACTCCATCACGATGAACGGCAGCTTCTCGCCGGTCGACGAGATCTCCTCGCCGGTGTCGTAGACGGCGACGATCGCCGGGTGGTTCAGCGCCGCGGAGTTCTGCGCCTCGCGGCGGAACCGCTCTTGGAAGGTGGGATCCCGGGCGAGATCGGTACGCAGCATCTTGATCGCCACGTCGCGGCCAAGACGCAGGTCACGGCCCTTGTGCACCTCTGCCATACCGCCATAGCCGAGCAGCTCGCCGACCTGGTACCTGCCACCGAGCAGGCGGGCCTGCGCCGTCATAGCGTCTGTCGTCCTTCGGTCGCGTGGTTCAGGCTGTGCGGAGCGGCAGCCTGCTTCAGAAGACGGTACGACGCCACCGGCGTCCGTTGCCCGGCGAAGCCCGCGTGGGCGATCGTAGACGGCGCGCCGAGCGCGCCGGTGCGGCCCTGGTTGAGCAGGAACGAGATGACCCCGGCGCAGAGCAGCACCAGCAGGGCGAGGACCACAGCCAGCACGATCAGCACCTGCCGGCCGCCGGACCCCTCGGGCTTGCCACCCTGCATCGGATGGTGCTGCATCGGCGGTGCCGACGGATGCCGGTACGGCTGCTGGGCCGGCGGCACCGAGGCCGCTCCGCGCGCCTGACCGCCCGAGACCGGGCGGGGGACGGGCGGATACGGCGGCCGGGCCTGTCCCGAGACCGGATGCCCGGGCGGGCCCGAGGCCGGCGCGCCCGAATGCGGCCGGTTCGCCACCGCGGGTCCGCCGGATTGCGGCCTGTTCATCACCGGGCCGGAGCCGTTGACGGCCGGCTGATGCACCTGGGTCGTGAGGGAGGAGGCGGCCTGGCGGGCCACTGCGGCCATCGCCGACGCGGTGGGCCAGCGCGCCCCGGGATCCTTGGCCAGCGCCCGGTCGACGATCGCCCGGACCGCCGGCGGGATGTCGGCGGGCAGCGGCCGCGGCGTGTCCCGCACGTGCTTCATGGCGATCTCGATCGGCGTCGAGCCGTCGAAGGGCCGGTGACCCGAGAGGCACTGGTACGCGACCACGCCGAGAGCGTAGACATCGGAGGCCGCGGTGGCGACCGCTCCCGAGGCCTGCTCCGGCGAGATGTAGGAGGCCGTACCCAGCACCGAGCCCGCCACGGTCAACTGCCCGACGAGGGCGGACCGGGCGATGCCGAAGTCGGTGAGCACCAGCGTGCCGTTCGGGCGCACCAGCAGGTTGCCCGGCTTGACGTCGCGGTGCACGATGCCGTTCGCGTGCGCGGCCTGCAGGGCGTCCGCGGCCTGCGCGACCAGCGCCATGGTGCGGGCCGGGGTGAGCCGGCCGACCCGGCTCAGGGTGCGCGAGAGCGCGTCGCCCTCGACGTACTCCATGACCAGGAACGCGAGTTGCTGGTCGCTGCCGTAGTCGTAGACATCGACCACGCCGGGGTGGTTGATGGTGGCCATGGTCCGGGCCTCGCCGCGGAAGCGCTCGGCGAAGCCGGGCTCGTCCAGCAGGGCCGGAAGCAGAATCTTGACGGCGACCGTCCGGCCCAGCACCTCGTCGGTGCCGCGCCACACGTCGCCCATGCCGCCTCCGGCGATCCGCTCATCCAAGCGGTACCGGCCGCCGAGGGTAACCCCAGGGCTGATCACGTCAGTCCCCTCCCCGGCCCGCCGCGGCCTTCATGATGAGCCCGGCGATCCGGGCCGCCTCGGCGCTCGCATGACCGCCGGGCACGTTCTCCAGCATGACGCAGACCGCCGAGACGGCCTCGCCCTTGTCGTTGAAGGCGAATCCGATGAACCATCCATGGTCGTCGGCACCGGGCGCGTTCTGAGCCGTGCCGGTCTTGCCGCCGACCTGGAAACCGTCGATCTTCGCCCGCTGGCCGGTGCCGTTCTCGACGACGCTGACCATCATGTCCTTGAGGTCGCTCGCGACACCGCCGTCGACTGGGCTGCGCAGCGTCTTCGGGCTGGCGGTGTAGATCGGCCGGCGATCGGGGCTGAGCAGCTGCTGCACAAGGTAGGGCCGCATCTGCCGGCCGCCGTTGGCCACCGTGGCCGCCATCAGCGCGCCCTGCATCGTCGTCATCCGGACGTCCTTCTGCCCGATGGACGACTGGGCGAGCGCGGCCTGGTCGGTGCTGCCGTCGGGGTTCGCCATGTCGCCGGTGTGGCTCGCCGCGACCGGCAGGCCCGAGCCCTCCAGGTTTCCGACCTCGAGGTCGCTCTGCTCGAAGCCCCAATCCTGCGCGGCCTTCTTGATCTTGTCCCGGCCGAGCTTGACGCCGAGCTGCGCGAAGCCGGTGTTGCAGCTGTCGGTCAGCGCCTCCTCGAGGGTCACCTGCGCGCCGGGGCAGGTGTCCTCCTCCGAGTTCTTGATCGGTTCGCCGGAGCCGGGCGGGGTGTACGTGGGACCGGCCGGGATCTCGGTGCTCTTCTTATAACCGCTCTGCAGCGCGGACGCCGAGACGATGACCTTGAAGGTGGACCCGGGCGGGTACGTCTCGGACAGCGCGCGGTTCAGCAGCGGCTTGTCCTTGTCCGCGTTGAGCTTCTCGTACTCCGCCGCGGCCGCCTTCACGTCGTGGCTGACCAGCGGGTTCGGATCGAAGGTCGGGAAGGACACGAGCGCCTGCACCGCGCCGGTGCGCGGATCGATCGCCACCGCGGAGCCCTTCTTGGCGCCGCGCTCGTTGTCGGTGACCTGCTTGTAGGCCGTCTCCTGCGCCTTGGGAATCACCGACAGCACGACGTTGCCGCCGCCGGCGTTGTCGCCGGTGAACATCGCGCTGACCCGGTCGGCGAAGAGCTTGTCGCTGGCGCCGGAGAGGAACTCGTTCTCGCTGCGCTCGATGCCGACCTCGGCGATGTTGACCGGCTTGTAGCCGATGATCGGCGCGTAGAGCTTCTTGTCCGGGTACACCCGCAGGTACTTCAGGGTTCCGTCGGTGGCCTTGTTGATCGCGAACCCGTGGCCGCCGGCCTCGATGACCCCGCGCGGGACCTCGTACTCGGCGACCCGGACGCGGCCGTTGTAGTCGCTGGTGCGGTAATCGTCGGCCTTGTAGCCCTGCACCCAGTTGAGGTTGGCGAACAGCAGGCCGAAGAGCACGAGGATAACCACGCCGGCCTTACGCAGCGGTGCGTTCACGGCTTGATCACCTCCGTCATGGCGCCGTGTAGCTGAACGGGCGGTTGCTTCGGCACTCCGGGTGCCGCCGCCGGACCACCGGTCACGGGCCGGCGCGCGGCGTCGGAGATCCGCAGCAGCATCGCGATCAGCAGCCAGTTCGCCATCAGCGACGAACCGCCGGCGGACAGGAACGGCGTGGTCTGACCGGTCAGCGGGATCAGCCCGGTGATGCCACCGAGGATGACGAAGACCTGCAAGCCCAGGGTGAACGCGAGGCCGCCGGCGACCAGCTTGCCGAACGAGTCGCGCACCCCGAGGGCCGTCCGCAGGCCGCGCTCGACGATCAGCAGGTAGCAGATCAGCAGCGCGGAGAGGCCGAAGAGGCCGATCTCCTCGCCCATGCCGGCGAAGATGAAGTCGTTGCGCACCTCGGGCACGAAGCCCGGCGAGCCGGCGCCCGGCCCGGTGCCGAACAGGCCGCCCGTTCCGAGCCCGAGCAGGCCCTGGACCAGCTGGTAGCTGCCGCCGACCCGGTCGTAGTTCGCGGTGGCGAACGGGTCGAGCCAGACCGTGGCGCGGTCGTAGAAGTTGGCGAACGGTCCGCCGATAGCGTCACCCAGCAGGTAGGCCACGTAGACGCCGCCGAAGAACATGACCAGGCCGATGAGCAGCCAGCTGACCCGCTCGGTGGCGACGTAGAGCGTCACGACGAACAGGCCGAAGTAGAGCAGCGCCGTGCCGAGGTCCTTCTCGAACACGAGGACCAGCAGGGAGAGCAGCCACACCGTGATGACCGGGCCCAGGTCGCGGCCGCGGGGGAAGTCGATGCCGAGGAAGCGGCGGCTGGCCAGCGAGAGCACCTCGCGCTTGCGGACCAGGTAGTAGGCGAAGAAGGAGACAAGCGCCAGCTTCGCGAACTCACCGGGCTGGATCGAGAACGCGCCCATCTTGATCCACAGCTTGGCGCCGTTGACCTCCGAGAGGCTGCCCGGCAGCACCGCCGGGATCATCACCAGCACGATACCGACCAGGCCCAGCGTGTACGCGTACCGCGACACGGCCTTGTGGTCCCGCACGACCAGCAGCAGGATCGCCGCCAGCACCACCGCCGCCAGCGTCCAGGCGAGCTGGCGGCCGCCGACGCCGGCGAAGACGCCCGGCTCGGGCTGCTTGTCGGCGATGGACTTGGCCAGGTCGAGGCGCCGCAGGAAGCCGACGCCGAGGCCGTTGATCAGCGCCACGGCGGGGATCAGCACCGGATCCGCGAACGCGGCGACGTTGCGGACCACCAGGTGCAGGCCGAGGAAGAGCACGCTCAGCAGCGCCGCCGGCACCCAGAAGGTCGGCGTGACCTTGCCGAACTGGTTGGCCTCGACCGTGGCCCCATAGGCGGCCACGATCACCATCGCGAAGGCGAGCAGCCCCAGCTCCGCGTTGCGCCCCGTCTTCGGGCCCTGGACACGCGGCATCTCACCCGTGGGATTGGGTGTGGGAGCCGGTAGTGCGGGCGCGGTCAAGAAGGAGTCCCCAGACTTCGGTGGGCGGACGCTCAGCCGACGGGCCGGCACCCGACCGGGTCGATGACCGGCGAGGCAGCGTCCGTAGGCAGGGCGTCCGGCGTGATGGCAGGCGCGAGCGCCGGCGCCGAGGTGGGTGTTTTCCGGCTGGGAGACGAGGTCTTCCCTGCCGCGGACGGCAGACCGGTCGGGTTCACCGGCTGAGTCACCGTCGGCGCGGGGCTGCTCGGTGAGCAGATCGGCTTCAAGTTGGGGTTGGACGGCTCATCGCTGGTCAGCTCGGCCAGCCGGCGACGCGCGTCGACCTGGCTGTCCGCGTGGATGCCCTCCTTGACCCGGGCCTGCGCGACCAGGGTGAGGTCGTCCAGCCGGGCCGGGCTGCTCTCGTTGAGGCTCGACAGGTCGAGGCCGGCGATCTGGCCGGGCACCCCGCGGAAGATCGCGAGCTGGCCCTGCTCGGTGGCGCCGACGTAGTACTGCTTCTGGGTGTACTGCCAGCCCAGGTAGAGGCCACCGCCGAGCACGCCGAGCAGCAGGAGCACCAGCAGACTGGTTCGCACCGGATGCTGCCGGGGCTGGTCCGGCTCGTCGCGGTCGTAGCCCGCGCCCTCCGGCTGCGCCGGCCGCGGCGGCGGATGCAGGGCGGCCGCGCGTGCGGCGGCGCTGGAGGCGTCCGCCACCGTCGAGTTGCCGCGGTCGCGGGCGGCCGCGCCGCCGACGATCGGGGCCTGCTCCATGATGTCGGCGTCGGTCGCGTCGGCGATCACCACGGTGATGTTGTCGGGGCCGCCGCCGCGGAGCGCGAGCTGCACGAGCCGCTCCACGCAGGCCTGCGGATCCGGGATGTCCCGCATGCTCTCGTCGATGGTCTCGGCGCTGACGACACCCGAAAGACCGTCGCTGCAGATGAGGTAGCGGTCGCCCTTGAGCACCTGGCGGACCGAGTACTCCGGGTCGATGTCCCGGCCGTCGAGCGCGCGGGTCAGCAGCGACCGCTGCGGGTGGCTGCTCGCCTCCTCCGGACTGATCCGGCCCTCGTCGACCAGCATCTGTACGTAGGTGTCGTCCTTGGTGATCTGCGAGAACTCACCCTGGCGCAGCATGTAGGCGCGCGAGTCGCCGATGTGCACCATGCCGATCTTGCTGCCGGAGAAGAGCACGGCGGTCAGCGTGGTGCCCATCCCCTCCAGGTGCGGATTGGCGTCGACGGTGTCCCGCAGGGTCTGGTTGGCGTTGCCGACCGCATGACGAAGGGCGTCCACCAGCGCATCGCCGGGTACGTCCTCGTCGAGCGGGGCCATGGCCGCGATGACGATGTTGCTGGCGACGTCACCGGCGGCCATGCCGCCCATGCCGTCGGCGACGGCAAGGAGCCGCGGTCCGGCGTAGACGGAGTCTTGATTTCCGTCTCGGATCAGACCGCGGTCGCTTAGGGCGGCGTAGCGCAGGGTCAGGGTCATGGCCGTAACTCAAGTGAAGTGCGGCCGATCCGGATCGGCACGCCAAGGGGGACGGGAGTAGGTCCGGAGACCTTACCGCGATCGAGATAGGTGCCGTTCGTCGAGCCAAGGTCCTCAACGAACCACTGGCCGTCCCGCGGCACAAGCCGGGCGTGTCGAGCCGACGCGAAGTCGTCCGTGATGACCAGCGTCGAGTCCTCCGCCCGTCCGATAGTAATTTGAGCCTCACCGAGCGTGATCCGCGTGCCGGCCAACTGACCGGCGGTCACGACGAGCTGCCGGGCGGCCTTGCCCCGCTTCGCCTTCGCGGGCCGGCCCTGCATCACCGCACCACCCACGCCTCGCGGGCTGGCGACGATGCTCTTGGACCGGACGCCGGCGAAGAGATCCTTTCGGATGACTCCCACCACTGTGAACACAAAGATCCACAGCAGGATCAGGAAGCCGAACCGGGCGACGGTGAGGACGAATTCTGGCAAGGTGCCTAGCCGTCCACTCGGAACGTGAGCGTGGTCGTGCCCAACTGGATCATGTCGCCCGGGTTGAGAGCCACGGCCGACACGCGCTGGCCGTTGACCATCGTCCCGTTCGTCGATCCCAGGTCCGTCAGCACGACCTGGCTGCCGTCGTAGTCCAGCCGGGCGTGCCGGCGGGAGATGCCGACGTCCGGCAGACGCAGATTCGCCTGGTCACCACGGCCTATCACCGTCGAACCCATCTGCAGCGGGTACGTGCGCCCATCGCCGGACACCAGGCCGACATTGCGGCCGTTGTGCCCGTGCTGCTGGTAGCCACCCTGCTGCTGTTGCTGGTCATACGGCGAGTAGGCAGGCGCCGCGTCATAGGCGGGCTGCTGCACCGGTGCGACCTCGCCGCCCGTGTACACCTCCGCCGTGACCCGGAACATGCCCGTGTCGAGCCCGTCACCGCGCTCGATCTCGACGATGACATCGCCGTAAACCGTCCAGGCCTGCTCACCGATGAACTCCGCCTGCGACTGGGCCAACTCCTGGGCCAGTGCGGCGGCATACGGCGCCAACCTGCTGTGGTCGTACGGCGAGAGATCGATCACGTAGCGGTTAGGCACCAAGGTACGGCCACCGGCGAGGATGGCCTTGTGTGCCTCGGCCTCCCGCTGCATCGCATTCAGAATCTCCACCGGGTGTACGACACCCTTGAACACCTTCGCAAAGGCCCCCTCGACCAGGCCTTCCAACCGCTTCTCAAAGCGCTGCAGCACGCTCACCGGCTCCTCCTCGGGTTCCGAGGACATGATGGTATCCGGCCGCCGCTTCCGCATCTCTGCGCAGAGCGGCCGTCGCTCCTGACCCTCGTATTGCAGCCCGTGACGCCGTGCTAGTCTTCCCTGGCGTCACGGGCAGTATCTGCTCGCGGTGTAACGAGGGACAGCGTAGTCTGTTCCGGCTAATTGAATGCCACGGGGATGTGGCGGAATGGCAGACGCGCACGGTTCAGGTCCGTGTGTCCGAAAGGACGTGGGGGTTCAACTCCCCCCATCCCCACGATCGACTAGGCGACCCCTGCCCGCGGAAAGCGCGGGCCTGGGGTCGCTCTTCATTTCTGCTCCGGGGGCCGAGCCCCCGGAAGCCCCGCGCTGTATTGGCTGCGCTGAGCGGGTCGGTTGCGCTGTCGTGGCTGGGCTGAGCGGGTCGGTTGCGCTGTCGTGGCTGGGCTGAGCGGGTCGGTTGCGCTGTCGTGGCTGGGCTGAGCGGGTCGGTTGCGCTGTCGTGGCTGGGCTGAGCGGGTCGGTTGCGCGGTGCTCGGCTGGGCTGAGCGGGTCGTTGCGCTCTGCTGGGCTGGGGGTTGGTTGCGCGGTCGTGGCTGGGCTCGTTGGTTGCGGTGTTGGGGTCGGCCGGGCTCGTTGGGCGGGGTTGCGGGCCTTGCGGTTGGTGGGGGACCTCCGTTCGGGTGACAACGGAGCGTGAGCGTGGCCGCGTTATGCTCTCGTCTGATTTCCCGCACCCGAGACCCCTGGAGAGTTAGCTCGTGGCCGTCGCCCTGGTAACCGGATCGGGTGGTCTCATCGGCTCCGAGGCGGTCCGGCACTTCGCCGGGCTCGGCCTCGAGGTGGTCGGGATCGACAACGACATGCGGCAGGAGTTCTTCGGCGCGGAGGCCTCGACCGCCTGGAATGTGCAACAGCTCACGGCTGAGCTCGGGTCGGCGTACTCACACCATGGGGTGGACATCCGCGACCGGGACTCGCTGGCGAAGATCTTCCAGCGTTACCGCACGGACATCGCGGTGGTCATCCACACCGCCGCTCAGCCGTCGCACGACTGGGCCGTGCGCGACCCGTTCACCGACTTCGACGTGAACGCCGGCGGCACCCTCAACATGCTGCAGAACACCCGCGAGCACTGCATCGACGCGCCGTTCATCCACTGCTCCACCAACAAGGTGTACGGCGACACCCCCAACCGGCTCCCGCTGATCGAGCAGGAGACCCGCTGGGAGATCGACCCGGCGCACCCGTACGCGGACGGCATCACCGAGGACATGTCGATCGACCAGTGCCTGCACTCGGTCTTCGGCGCGTCCAAGGTTGCCGCCGACGTGATGGCACAGGAGTACGGCCGCTACTTCGGGATGAAGACGGCGATCTTCCGGGGCGGCACGCTGACCGGCCCGGCCCACTCGGCCACCGAGCTGCACGGCTTCCTCGGGTACGTGATGCGGGCCAACATGGAACGCCGGCTGTACCGGATCTTCGGCTACAAGGGCAAGCAGGTACGCGACGCCATCCACAGCCACGACGTGCTCAGCGCGTTCGAGGCCTTCTTCCGCAACCCGCGCTCGGCGGCGGTCTACAACCTCGGCGGCGGCCGGCACTCGAACTGCTCCAACCTCGAGGCGTTCGCCATGGCGGAGAAGATCAGCGGCACCGAGATGGTCACCGAGTACGTGGACGAGAACCGGATCGGCGACCACCAGTGGTGGATCGGGTCGATGGCCGCGTTCCAGGCCGACTACCCGGAGTGGAAGCAGGTCTACGACGTCCCGATGATCCTCCAGGAGATCTACGAGGCGAACGTCGGCAAGTGGGTTCCAGCGACATGAGCGACCGCACCGAGCGCAGCGAGGGCCGGCAGCGCGTGTCGAGGATGGGCAGGGCAACGTCGTGATCGCTCAGGGTAAGAAGAACGTTCTCGGGGTGCTGGTCGACGCCGTCGACTACGAGGCCGCCACGGCGCAGATCATCGAGGCGGCGCGCGAGCGCCGGCCCTACGCGGTGACCGCGCTGGCCGTGCACGGCGTCATGACCGGCGTGCAGGACCGGGCGCACAACGCCCGGCTCAACTCCTTCGACCTGGTCACCCCCGACGGCCAGCCGGTACGCGGCGCGCTCAACGTGCTGCACCACGCGGGCCTCGCCGACCGGGTCTACGGCCCGGAGCTCACCCTGCGCGTGCTGCGCCAGGCCGCGGCGGAGGGCCTGCCGGTCTACCTGTACGGCTCGACGGAGCCGACGCTGGAGAAGCTGGTGCCGGCGCTGGAGCGGATGTTCCCCGCGCTGAAGATCGCCGGGGTAGAGTCGTCGAAGTTCCGCAGCGTCCAGCCGGGCGAGAACGTCGAGATCGCCGACCGGATCAAGGCGTCGGGCGCGCGTGTCGTCCTGGTCGGGCTGGGCTGCCCCCGCCAGGAGATCTTCACGTACGCGATGCGCCCGCTGCTCGACATGCCCCTGCTGGCCGTCGGCGCGGCGTTCGACTACCACGCGGGCCTGCTCAGGAACCCGCCCGCGTGGATGCAGAAGTACTCCCTCGAGTGGCTGTGGCGCCTCGGGCTGGAGCCGAAGCGGCTCTGGAAGCGTTACCTGCTGCTGAACCCGGCGTACGTGTCGCGGCTGACGGCGCAGCGGCTCGGCGTGTGGAAGGCGACCCCGCCCGCGCCGGCCACCGAGCCGGTCGAGAGCTTCGCGGTCTGACGACGGGTGCCGGGGTCCTCCGCGTCGCCGCCGGGACCCCGACCGACCTCCCCAGGTCGAACCGTCGATGTCCGGGAAAGGCGTCGCCGGGCATCTGGCACCCGACACTAGGACACACGTCACTGTCGTAACAGGGGTCATTGTCCACTTCGCCCATTGGAGTGAGCGCTTTATGTAACCGGTCAGTTACGTGGAGTCAGGCGCCCGCCCCCTACGGGTACCCGGTCCGGGCATATCCCGGTTCTCTTCCTTGCGCGGCAGGTGAATTCTGTCGATGTGAACACCGCAACGGACCTCATCTCGATCGGCGCCCTCGCGGCCGTCTGGCTCACCGCCGGATTCCTGGCCGAGACGCTTCCCGGCGTCCGCACCGCCCGTGAGCTGCGCCTGCGCGGCCGCGCACTGTCCATGCTGGTCGGCGGCGGCCTTGCGGTGCTCATCGCCGTACCCCTGGCCACCAACCTGCTGCCGGGGGACTCCGCGGTGCCGGCGGCGATGCTGCTGCCCGCCGTACCCGCGGTCTTCGTGATGCTGGTGACCGCGCGTCGCGTCACCCAGATCCGCCGCGGCGCGGGCGCGTTCGCCACCGCCCCGCTGACACCGGTGCCGCCGGCCCTGCGCGCCGCGGCGGCGCACCCGCTCGTCGCGACCCCGCTGCAGGTCACCGGACTGGCCGCGCTGGCGGGCGTGCCGATCGCCGCCGGCCTGGTGCAGATGCCCGGCGCCGACTCGGCCGGGACGGTGCTCGCGCTGGTCGGTGCCGGCGTCCTGGCGCTGGGCATCCGGCACGCGATCCGGCACGGCCGGCTCAACGTCGCCGTCGTCGCGCCGATCGGCCGGGGCGGCCTGCGGCCCCTGCCGGCGATGCGCACCTCCACGCCGTTCGAGGCCTACACCGCGCTGCCGGACGAGCCCGACGTGGCGATCACCGCCGCCCCCGCCCGCCGGGCCGCCTGACCCGCGGTACTACTTACGCCTTGCTTCCTGCACGTAGAGCAGCTCGAGGATCGACCGGGCGGCCTCGAACCAGCGGTCCAGCCAGCCGGATTCCGGCATCGTGCCGCGGACCGGCAGCTCGAGCAGCAGGCCGCGCAGCAGCGGGTGGTCCGCCATCGACTGCGAGCTGGACGCGTCGACCCAGCCGCCCGAGGAGAAGACCGGCTCGGTCAGGCCCTGCAGGTCGAGCGACGGCAGCTTCGACGCTCGTTCCAGCGCGCTGGTCGGCTCGATGGGCGTGCGAGTGGGCAGGCCGGAGGTGAGGCCGGAACCGCCGCTGCTGCGCGAGACCAGCTCACCGTCGCCGTTCTCGGCGGCCAGTGCGGCCTCGCGGCGGGTCTGGCGGTATGCGCTCACGCCGCCGCTGAACCGATCCTGCGCGGTCGCGGATCCGTTGCTGAGGTTGTCGGAACCAATCGTCATCTGTTTCGCCTTGCCTCGCTCGTATCGAAGGCCTGCCCGCACCGTCACGAGGGGGAGACGGTTAGCCGTACGGGCTGACGGCGGTTCGAGGCGCGGTCCGGTCCGCGCTTAGAGCGTTCAACGAGGACGGGGCCGACTGGCGACGGTACAAAAGGGGCGAAATGCGACGACCGCCCCCGCGTGGGCGGGGGCGGTCAGTGATGCCGTGCTCTAAAGGTCGAACTCACCGTCCTTGGCGCCTCCCACGAAGGCGTCCCACTCGGCGGCGGTGAAGATCAGTGCGGGTCCGGTCGGGTTCTTCGAGTCGCGCACCGCGATGGCCTGGTCGACAAAGGCGACCTCGACGCAGTTGTCACAGTTCGGGCCGCTGCGAGTGCTCTTGAACCACTGAGCGCGGTTCAGATCGATCCGGAAACCCTTGGTCTCAACTTCCACAATGGCTCCTCTGCCAGCATAGCGATCATGTTTCTGGACTCCTCGGGTGAGAGGGCCGTCGCCCGGATGGTGTCGAAGATGGAGTTGTACTTGCGGAGATCATCGCTCTTCTCCAGGAAAAGCCCACCGGTGGCGTTTTCAGAGAACACCACGTTGGGATCTTCGGCATCCGGAAAGTCGAGGATCGCGAACGTGCCGTCCATGCCGGCGTGGGCACCCGCCGCGAACGGCAGGATCTGCAGCGTGACGTTCGGCAACCGGGTCGCCTCGACCAACCGGAGCAATTGATCTCGCATGACCTCGTCGCCGCCGACTGGGCGACTCAGCACCGCTTCATCGAGCACCACCCATAGATCGATCGGATCGTCCTGATTCAGTAACGCTTGACGCGCCATTCGGACGCGCACCCGTTGCTCTATTTCTCGGTCGCTGTCACTCAGTCGGGCGGCCCTAATCATGGCAATTGCATACTTATCGGTCTGAAGCAATCCCGGGATGACCTGCTGCTCGTACGCCCGGATCGACTTGGCGGCGGCCTCGAGGCCGACATAGGCGCCGGTGAGAACTGTGCTGAATGGGTGCCACCATCCCTTTTGGCGGGCTTCTCTGGATATTTGCACCAATTCGTCCGACTCGATGCCGCTAACACCGTAGATGTCCAACATATCCTTGACATCGCGCGGCGTGGCGCTCGTGTGGCCCGTCTCGATTCTGGACACCTTCGACGGTGAACAGCCGAGGCGATCGGCAACCACGTCGATCGTCACGCCGGCCTCGTCGCGGTACCTGCGGAGCTCGGCACCGAGTCGGCGGCGGCGGATAGTGGGGCTGCGGCGCGGATTCACGCTCACCTCCGGACTGCGTGGCACTGTGCAACGGAACGACTACGCAGCGTCCGCCGTACGGTGTTTGTCGGAGTCAGTGTCTCTGTTGATCTCTTGATCCTTCAAGTGTCCACAGTGATCGTTAGATCACTATCGGCTGACCTGCAACTTGCATCGACCCTCCTCGTGGTGCAATCTTTGCCTAAGGCATGCGTCACTCAGGGTTCTTGAGGAAGCGCTGAGAGACACCGCCGAGCCCGACGCACCGCACCAAAAGCGACGCCGTCGCTGGGGGTCGGCTCCCGTCGGATGTCCAGGATGGACTCTGCGAAGTCCGCCGGGCCCCGATGAGGCCGTCGATGGCGTTACCGCACCGTTGTGATGAATGGCATCATCGCAACCTTGCAAACACGTACGAGCCGGGCACACTGGACCATCTGCGTTCACTATGCGGCAAAGTGATGTTTGCCCCTACTGGGTTCAGGACAGGAGATGACGTGCTTCCTCGGTCCGGCGATGTCATACACGTGACGAAGGCGGCGAGTGTCCAATTCGCGGCGCCGATGCTTTTCCGGGTCATCCGGGTGCACGACTGGCCGACCTACGAGGGCTGGATCTGGCTGGACGGCTACGAGCTCAACGCGTCCGGTGACGCCGTCGAGCGACGCTCGATCTTCGTCCAGGTCGGCGGCCTGCGCCAGGTCGGCAAGGCCCCGGACCCCCGTGCCAGAAACGGCCGCCAGCCTGGAATGACCACTGGCGGCATCTCCACCCGCGCCCTGCGCGCCAACCGCTGACCAGGCCGTCCCCACCGCTGCGGGCTCAATCCCCGTCCGGCTGATCGGTGGGTGCGGCCGAGGCCGCCGTCTGCGTGGGTGCGGCCGACGTGGTCGGCGCGATCGCGACGATCAGCGAGATGACCGTGTCCGCCGGCACCTGCTGGCCCTCGGCCGGGTCGCTGTCGATCACCGTGCCGGCCGGATAATCGCTTGTCACGTAGCGCAGGCGATAGCGCAGCAGCTTACGGTCGAGCGCCGCGCGCGCCTCGTCCTCGGAGAGCCCCTTCAACGCCGGAACCGTGATGTCCCTCGGCGGCGGCACCGAAGACGTCGGCTCGGTGGTGGCCGGCGTGGTGGTCGGCGCCGCGGTGGTAGGCGTGGTCTCCAGGGCGGGCGGGGCCGTGGTGGTCACCGCGGGCGGGGTGGCGGCGTCCCCGCTGGACTGCACGATCAGGTAGATCCCCCAGCCCAGGACCGCGAGCAGCGCCAGGCCCACGATGCCGACCAGGATCGGCATCCACCACTTCCCGTGCGGCTCGCCCGAGGACACCGCGGCCCAGTCGCCGTCGCCGTCGTCGTCGTAGCCCGAGGGCGGCCGCACCCCCGCCCGCCCGGACCAGCCCCGATCGCCGTCGTCGGCCCAGGCGTCGGCGCCGCGGTCGAAACGAGCCGTGTGTGCACCCGCATCGCCGGCCGCCGGCAGCTCCGCCGTGGTGTCGCGCCGCGGCGGCCGCGGTGACTCCTGCGTCGCGTCCTCGTCCGGCGCGGCAGGCGGCATCTCCTCGGTGCGGTCGGCGGCCGCGTCCCCCGTTCGGGGACCGCCGTTCGGACGACTTTCGCTCTCGTCCTCGAACGGAGAGAACTCGTGCGTCTCGTCAGGACGGCCGGGTTCCTCGTCGTCGGACATCGCAGGATCCTCCCCCTCACAGGCCGTCTGACGCCAACCTAGCCAATCTTGTGGCAACACCTCGGCGATTCGCAGGCATGGTCACCGGCGGCTACAGTGCCCGGCATGGCCGATAAGGGCTGGACAGCGCAGGTAGCAACCGCGGCCGGGGTGGCCGCGGGAACGGGCGCCGCCCAACTGGGCCTGGGCTACGGGCTCGGCGTGGTCGTCTGGCCCGCCGTCGCGACCGCCGACGACAGTGTCTGGCTGGGCTGCCTCGGCTGGGCAACGTGGATCGCGGCGAACGCGACGGTCTTCGGCGCGGTCATCGCCGGCCGGCTCGGGCGCACCGCGGGCGGGCCCTGGCGCCTGGCGCTGGCGGCCTCGGCGGCGGTCGGTGCCCTGCTGACGGTCGCGCTGATCGCGCTCCCGGCCCGTTCGGTCGTACGCGTGGACACCTACTCACCCCAGACCATCGCGGCCGGATACGCGACCATCGGCGTGCTGCTGGGCCTGTTCATCGCGTACTGGGCGGTCGTATCCAGGCCGGTGGCGGCGAACCTGATCGCCACGGCGGCGTGGCTCTGGGCGCTGGCCGTGGCGGCGGTCGTGGTTTCGGTCTTCTGGCACCGGCCGTCGGCGACGTACCTGTCCAGCTGGCAGTTCGCCGCACCTGACTCACTCGACGGCATGTTCGGCACCATCTACTGGCCGAGCGCCCTGCTGACCCTGCTCGCGGCCTTGATCATCGGCGTGATCGGCGCCGTGCCCGCGGTCCGGCGCGGCGACCTCGGCGTCGGCGCGGCCTCCTCGGGCGCGGTGGGCCCGCTGCTGGTCGCGGCGGCCTTCTTCGTCCTGGCACCGCAGTTGAGGGGCGAGCTGGGACCGCTGGCATCGGCGTACCTGATCGCGCCCTACGGGGTGCTCGCCGGCCTGGGCGGCTCGGCGCTGACGGTCGCCATCGGCCGGGGCCGCGCGGATCGGCGGGCCCGGACGCCGGGGCCGACCGGACCACGCGCGATCGGCTCGGGCACCGACGGATCCGCCGCGGCGAAGCCCGTTCCGGCGGGCGCCGGCGCCGTGCCCGCGCCCCGGCCCGCGGGCCGACCGGGGCCGAAGACGGCGGCCACCCCGGCGCCGTCGGCCGAGCGTGAGCGGCCCTCGCTGCTGGGCCGGCTGCGTCGCAGCAGCGCGGCCCGCGACGGCGCCGGCGACCGGCCCGGCGTGGTGACGGGACGGGCCAAGGCGCCCGCCCCGGCAAACGGGACGCCGGCCGGACAGGACAAGCCCGCCGAGGCTCCGGCCGCCGGCCGCACGAAGCGCGGGCGGGCCGGGTCCGGCAAGCCGGCGCCCGCTCCGGCAACACCCAGCGTGACCAAGCCACCATCACCGCGGGGAAAGGCGCCGGCCGCCCGGCCGGCCGGCGAACCGGGCGTCCGCTCGACCGTCGCGCCGCCGCCCGCCGCGCCACAGGTCGCGATGATCAACCCGCCTCGATCGGGTGAATCTCCGTCCGGGCCGGCCAAGCGGGCCTCCGGCGGCCCGAAACCGGGCACCAAATCAACGCCCGGCCCGGCGAATGACGTCAGTTCCGATAAAACGCCCCCGGGCGGCAAGACCCCCGCGAAGCCCACCAAGTCCACCCCGGACAACTCGGCGCCCGGGGACGGCCCGACGGCCCGGAAGGCCGCCACGAAGCCGGCGCCCGGCGGCGCGGCCGGAAATTCGGCGCCCACCGGAGCCGTCGGCGGCGGCCAGGCCTCGCCCCTGACGAGTCCACTGTGGGTCGATGACGCCGCGGCACCGGCCGCGGGGGAATCCAAGAGGCGTGGCCTTCGCCGCTTCGGGCGACGCGCGGGCGACTAGAACGGCGCCGAAGAAACCGCGTTCCGGCGCTAATCGACCGGCCAGGTATGGACGGGGCAATTCGTCTTCTGGAGTGAGCTGTATCGAAGCAGCATGTCGTGCAGCGCGGCGTCCCGCGACAACCCGCGGGAATGCTCGGCGGACCAGACCGCCGACGCCTGCCACGTCGCGCCGTTGCGGCCGCTGACGCACCGGCCCTCGATGATCCCCAGCAGCCGGTCCCGCTGCACCGAGTCGACTCCGAGACGGTCGAGGCCGGCGTAGGCCTTCGGCAGCAGCACATCCAGCACCAGATCGGTAACCGAGATCTCGCCCGAGTGCGGCCAGACCACGGTCGCCTCGATGCCCCGCCGGGCGCCGGCGTGGAAGTTGTCCTCGGCCGTGGCGAACGGCAGGCGGGTCCAGATCGGGTCCTCCTCCGCGGCCAGCTCCCAGGCCATCCCGAAGTAGAACGCCGCGTTGGCGAGCATGTCGATCACCGTCGGCCCGGCCGGCATCACCCGGTTCTCCACCCGCAGGTGCGGCCGCCCGTTCATCACGTCGTACACCGGCCGGTTCCAGCGGTAGACGGTGCCGTTGTGCAGCCGCAACTCTCCGAGGATCGGCACACCACCGGCCTCGAGGACCCCCACCGGGTCCTCGTCGTCGATGATCGGCAACAGCGGCGGGAAGTACCTGACGTTCTCCTCGAAGAGGTCCAACACCGAGTCGATCCAGCGCTCGCCGAACCACACCCGCGGGCGTACCCCCTGCGCCTTGAGCTCGTCCGGCCTGGTGTCGGTGGCCTGCTCGAACAGGGCGATCCGGGTCTCGGCCCACAACTGCCGGCCGTGCAGGTACGGCGAGTTCGCACCCACCGCCACCTGAATGCCGGCCACCGCCTGCGAGGCGTTCCAGTACGCCGCGAACCTGTCCCGCGGCACCCGCAGGTGGAACTGCACGCTGGTGCACGCGGCCTCGGGCGCGATCGAGTCGTTCGACGTCTGCAGGCGCTCGACCCCGCGGATGTCGACGCTGAACTGCTCGCCCCGGGCGCCGACGATCTGGTCGTTCAGCGCCCGGTATCGCTCGTTCGCCGAGAGGTTCGCCAGCACCAGGTGATCCGGCTGCAGGGTGGGCAGGCTGCCGATGAGCACGATCGTGCTGTCCGACTTCCGGGCCCGGTCCTCGGCGCGGGCGAGGCTGTCGACGATGTCGCGCTCGTAGTCGGCGAACCCGTTTCCGCTGATCAGCCGGGGTCTCGCGTTCAGCTCGAGGTTGAACTGCCCCAGTTCCGTCTGAAATCTCGGGTCGGCCAGGTTGGCCAGGATCTCCGCATTGCACATGGCGGGTTCGGCGTCGCCGTCCATCAGGTTGAGCTCGATCTCGAGACCCGTGGTCGGGCTCTCCGTGTCGAAGGCGAAGTCGTCGAGCATGAGCGCCAGCACGTCGAGGCAGCGGCGCACCTTTCGCCGATAGCGGACCCGATCGTCCTGGGCGCTGACGACCACTGAGAGGTCCTTACCCATCGTTCCTCCTGCCACATTCGCGTGATGTTCTCACGGTATGTGGGGCCGGTAACTGTGACCAGGGACGAAACGGACACAGATGAGCTGTGGGTGAGCACGCGGAAGCGCAGGGTCTACCTTCGCATCCCTCGGTCGATGTCGCTACCGGCTGCACAGAGATAGCAAAAGCGCCGCCCGAATGGACGGCGCTCCTGCGAAATCGGTGGGGTCAGGCCTGGCGGATGGCCTCGCCCTCGATCTCGATCTTGACCTTCTTGCCGATCATGACGCCGCCGGACTCCAGGGCCATGTTGTAGGTCAGGCCCCAGTCCTCACGGTCGATCTCGGTGGTCGCGCTGAAACCGAAGACCGACTGACCGTACGGGCTGGTGGCCGCGCCCTCGAACTCGACGACCAGTTCGACGGGGTTGGTCACGCCCTTGATGGTGAGCTCGCCGTCGAGGATGAACTCGGCACCGTCGTGCGACTTGATGCCGGTGCTGCGGAATTCCATGGTCGGGTACTTCTCCGCCTCGAAGAAGTCGCCCGTGCGCAGGTGGTTGTCGCGGTCGGCCTGGCCGGTCCGCACGCTCGCGGTGGCGATCGAGGCGGTCACGGAGGTCTGCAGCGGGTCCTCACCGATCGTGATGGTGGCGGTAGCCTCGGCGAAGTCGCCGCGCACCTTGCTCACCATGAGGTGACGCACGACGAAGCCGACCCGCTTGTGCGAGGCGTCAAGCTCGTAGACGCCGGCGGCCGGGATCTGAAGACCCTCGAACTCGCGAGTGCTGACGACGGAGTCGGTCATGACAGGTTCCCCTCAACGGTTGATGCCCAAGTTGTTGTCTGACGTAGCAACTATATGCCCGGCAATATTCCCCGTGTCAAGTGTTGGTGATAACATGGCCGATGTGGGCAACGTTTTTGATGACCCCCGGTTCACTGCCGTCGGCCTCTTCGCCGAGGCGTACACGGGCCTGACCAATCGCTTCGCCGCGCAATTCGATCAGCACCGGGTCTCTCCGGTCGAGTTCGAGGTGCTGATGCGCCTCGCCCGCTCGCCGCAGAACCGCCTGCGCATGACCGATCTCGCCGGCCAGACCTCCCTGTCCACCAGCGGTGTGACCAGGGTCGTCGATCGCATGGAACGCAGCGGCCTGATTCGCCGCGACGCATGTCCCAGCGACCGCCGCAGCTCCTACGCGGTCATCACCGACGCCGGGATCGGCCGGCTCGAGGAGATCCTCCCCGGACATCTCGAGCTGGTGCAGCAGTGGTTCATCGGCCAGCTCGAGCCCGAGCAGCTCGATCACATGCTGGAGTCCCTGCGGACCATCCGCGACGCGGTCAACCCGTGCGCGACGGCGGGCAGCACCGGCGAGGACCACCACGACCCGGCCGCCGGGACCGCCACGCCGGCCCGCTGACGCCCGGCGGGACACAACCGGCAGAAGTACCGGCAGAACCGCCGCACAGCCGGGTCGAAACCCGCCCATCTCCGCAAATCGCCACGCCACCCCCGCTAGGGTGATCTCCGCAAGGGGGACGCGGCGCGGCCGAGGCCGAGGCGGGGCGAACGGGGGAGTTTTCGTTCTCGCCGCGTTACCGGGGCGTTGTGACGACCGGCGTGTGGGGGCTACGAAAAGCGCCGGTCGTCCACGCCACCGCCCGGCACTCACTCGCTCGACTCGACCTGACGGGTCAGCTCCGGGCCGAGCAGTTCCCGCTCGCCGGGCATCAGCGTGATCCCGCCCGGGCGGCAGAGCTCCCGGAGCCGCCCCACCGCCTCCCGCCGATGGTCGGGATCCGGGGTGCTCAGCACCAGCCCGACCAGCGCCTCGACCGTGTCCCGCGGATCATGTGCGCCGTCGTACGCCGCCGCGGCCGCCGCGAAGAACTCCGCCGCCCGCCGCCGCTCGCCGCGGCGCAGCGCGATCGCTGCCTCGACGATCGCCGCCGGCCCGTCGGCGGCTTCCGCGGTCTCCGGCGCGCGCAGCTCGGCGAGCACCGCGGCCGCCTCCTCGACCCGGCCGCCGCCGGCCAGCGCCAGCCCGACCGTGGCAAGCACCCGGCGCCGGTGTCCCGGGTCGCCGACGTCCTCGAGCTCGGCGATCGCGTCCCGGCCCAGCCGCGCCGCCTCGTCGAACCGCCCGTCCAGTCGCTCGACCTCGGCGAGGTTCGCCGCCGCCACGGCCCGCAGCCGGTGCTCGCCGCAGCGGCTGGCCAGCCGGTCCACCTCGGCGAGCCGGACGCGCGCCCCGGCCAGGTCACCCTCGCGGATCTCGTGCCAGGTCAGGTTGTTCGCCGCCACCGCCATGTCGCGGACCCGGTTGCTCCCGCGAGCCAGCGTGAGCGCCGCGACACCGTGCTGCCGGGCCCGGTCGTAGCCGCGGATCGTCATCCACAGCGCGGCGAGCTGGGTGTGCGCGGTGAGCTGCCCCGGCACGTCGCCGAGGGCCGAGAAGTCGGCGAGGGCCGCCTCGGCCGAGCCGATCTCCTCGGCGCCGGACCCGTGCTCGAGCGCCAGTTGGGCGAGCCCGACCTTGGCCCAGGCCCGGACGGCCAGATCCGCGTCGGCCGTACGCGGGTCCGCCAGCAGCCGCCGCAGCCACTGTCGCCCCGTGACGTCCCGGCCGCGGAACCGCCACCACCGCGGCAGCACGGCCGCGATGCGCAGGGCGATGTGCGGCTGTTCCTGTGCCGCGAAGGTGAGCGCGGCGCCCAGGTCGCCGGCGACGTCGTCGAGCCGGGCGGCCGCCTCGGCCAGCCGCGCGCCGTTCAACTCCGGCGCTATCGCCTGCACCAGGTCGGCCATGACCTCGGCGTGCCGGCGGCGGGCGGCCTGCAGGTCCCCGACCGCGGCGGCTCGTTCGAGCGCGTAGTCGCCGACGACGTCAAGCAGGCGGAACCGCAGCGCCCGGGCGCCGCGGGCGCTGAGCAGGCCCAGCTCCAGCAGCCGGTCCAGCAGGTGGACGGCGTCGGTGGACCGGCCGTCCTCGATGACGGCCTCGGCCAGCTCCAGCGACCAGCGATTCCGGAAGGTGGCGAGCCGGTGCAGGGCGCGCTGCTCGTCGGCCGGGAGCAGCCGGTAGCTGGCCGCGACCGCGTCACGCACCGAGACGACGCCGCCCGGGGCGGGACGCCCGGACAGGTCGAGCACCCGGTCGCCGTACCGGTCGAGTATCTCGGCGACGGTGAGCACCCGGCCGCGGGCGGCGGCCAGTTCGAGCGCGATGGGCAGGCCGCCGAGCCGGCGCACCAGCGCGACCAGCGGCGCCACCTCGTCCGGCTCGATCGGCGCACCGCGCACCCTGGCCAGGCGATCGAGAAAGAGGGCGACGGCCGGGTAGCCGGCCACGTCGGCGAGCGCCGGCCCCGTCTCGGCGGGCGGCACGACCAGCGGGGAGACCGGCCAGACCCGCTCGGTCGGCAGGCCGACCGGATGCCGGCCGGTGGCCAGGAAGCGCAGCGTCGGGTGCTGGCGGAGCAGCCGGGTCAGCGCCTCCGCCACCGCGTCCGACGCTCGCTCGACCGCGTCGACCAGAAGCAACGCGGAGCGGCCGGCGAAGCGCGGTACCAGGTCGTCCGGCCGGCCGACGCCGAACACCGCGGCGACACCGCCCAGCACCTCGCCGGACGTCGAGCCGTCGGTGACGACGATCCCGGCCACGCCGCCCGGGTGCGCCGGCGCGACCCGGTGCGCGACGGTCAGCGCCAGGCTGGTCTTGCCCACGCCGGCCAGGCCGACGAGGGTGATGCCGCGCGGCCCGTCGTCCCGCGGCTGGGAGAGCCGGGCCAGCAGCTCGGCGACGTCGCCGTCGCGGCCGATCAGGTCGGCGGCCGGCGGCAGGCGCACGAATCGCGGCTCGGCCGGCGCGCCGGAGGACTGACCGCGCGCGGCGGCGAGGAACGCCAGCCGGTCCGCACCGGCGAGGCCGAGCGCGGCGGCGAGCAGCTCCACCGTGGTGCGCTGCGGCCGGGACGCTCGTCCGCGCTCGAGGTCGCGCACCGTGCGGACGCCGACCCCGGCGCGGGCGGCCAGCTCGTCCTGAGTCAGCTTCGCCCGCAGCCGGTCGCTGCGCAGCACGGCGTCGAATCCCGGACCACCCTGGTCCGCCCCGTGATCGGACGTCATGCCTCGAACCTAGGCACCCACGTCTATGGATGCCGACTTCAACCGGCCATTTGTCGAGTAACCGACGGTTGCACCGCCGGATTTGTCGCCGAATCCGGCCCGGCGTCCAAGATCTACAGCCCGAGGCCCCGCGCGATGATCATTCGCTGCACTTCGGACGTACCCTCACCGATCTCAAGAATCTTCGCGTCCCGGTAGAACCGGCCCACGGCAGACTCGTTCATGAAGCCGTAGCCGCCGTGCACCTGGGTCGCGTAGCGGGCGTTGTCCATGGCGGCCTCGCTCGCGTAAAGCTTGGCGAGGGCGGCCTGGTGCTTGAAGTCGTCGCCCGCGAGCATCCGCGCCGCGGCGTCGTAGTAGGCGACGCGGGCGAGGTGCGCCCGCATCTCCATGTCCGCGATCATGAACTGAACGGCCTGGTAGTTGCCGATCGGCTGGCCGAACGCCTGGCGCTCCTTGGCGTACTTGACCGACTCGTCGACGCAGCCCTGCGCCAGCCCGACCGACAGCGCGGCGATGGCGATCCGGCCCTCGTCGAGGATCCGCAGGAACTGGGCGAAGCCGCGGCCACGCTCGCCGAGCAGGTTGGCGGCCGGCACCCGGACGTCGTCGAACGCCAGCTCATGGGTGTCCGACGCGCACCAGCCGACCTTCGAGTAGCCCGGCGCCACCGTGAAGCCGGGGGTGCCCGACGGCACGATGATGGTGGAGAGCTCCTTGCCGCCGTCCGGCCGCGTGCCGGTCGCCGCCATCACCGTCACCAGGCAGGTGATGTCCGTGCCGGAGTTGGTGATGAACGCCTTCGAGCCGTTGATCACCCACTCGTTCGTCCGCTCGTCGAGGACCGCCCGGGTGGTGGTCGCGCCGGCGTCGGAGCCCGTCCCCGGCTCGGTGAGGCCGAACGCCGCGAGGGCCTCGCCGCTGGTCAGCCGGGGCAGCCACGTGGCCTTCTGCTCCGGCGTACCGAATCGGTAGATGGGCATGGCGCCCAGCGAGACGCCCGCCTCCAGGGTGATGGCCACGCTGCTGTCGACCCGGGCCAGTTCCTCCAGGGCCAGGCAGAGCGCGAAGTAGTCGCCGCCCATACCGCCGTGCTCCTCGGCGAACGGGAGCCCGAACAGGCCCATCTTGCCCATCTGCCGAATCAGGTCGTACGGGAAGGTCTTGCGCTCGTAGTGCTCGCCGATGACCGGCGCGACCTGCTCGCGGGCGAACTCCCGCACGCTGGCGACGAGCGCCTCCTGCTCCTCACTGAGCCGGAAGTCGACCATGATGCGTCCTTTCTGGACCAGAGACCTGCTATGCCGGTGTGACGCCGTGCCGGCGCCGGGAGAAGCTGCGATCCTTGCCGCGGGCGGCCGCGAAGCGAGCGATGAGCTCGCCGCGCAGGTCGGCGGGCTCGACGATGGTGTCGATCACCAGCTCGCTGGCCAGCCGCATGATGTCGATGTCGCGCTCGTATTCCGCGCGGCGCTCGGCCACGAAGGCCTCCCGCTCGTCCTCGGGCAGGGCCGCGATCTTGTTGGCGTAGACCGCGTTGACGGCTGCCTCGGCGCCCATCACCGCGATCTTGGCGGTGGGCAGCGCGATGGTCGCCTCCGGGTCGAAGCCGGGGCCGGCCATCGCGTAGAGGCCCGCGCCGTACGCCTTGCGGACCACGACGCAGATCTTCGGCACCGTGGCCTCGGAGATCGCGCTGATCATCTTGGCGCCGTGCCGGATGATGCCCTGCTTCTCCACCGCGCTGCCGACCATGAAGCCGGGCACGTCGGAGAGGAAGATCAGCGGAACGTTGAACGCGTCGCAGAGCTGGACGAAGCGGCTCGCCTTGTCGGCCGAGTCGACGAAGAGCACGCCGCCCTTGAACATCGAGTTGTTGCCGACCACGCCGACGACCTCGCCGTTCAGCCGGGCGAAGCCGACCGTCAGCTCCCGGGCCCAGAGCGCGTGGATCTCGAAGAACGAGCCCTCGTCGACGATGCCCTTCACGTAACGGCGCATGTCGAAGGCCTGGCGCTCGCTCACCGGCACCAGCGCGGCGAGGTCCACCTTGGCCGGCTCGGCGGCGACGGCGGCCGGCGGCTGCTGCGCGTAGTTGGACGGCAGGTAGGACAGGTAGGAGCGGACCACGTCGAGCGCGTCCCGCTCGGTCTTGCAGAGGAAGTGCCCGACGCCGGACTCCGCGCAGTGCACCCGCGCGCCGCCCATCGCCTCGAGCGTCGTCTTCTCCCCGGTGACCATCTCGACCATCCGGTCGGAGCCGAGATACATGCTCGCGTTGCCCTCGACCATCGCGACGACGTCGCAGAACGCGGGAATGTAGGCGCCGCCCGCGGCCGACGGCCCGAACAGGGCGCAGACCTGCGGGATCGAGCCCGAGGCCCGGACCTGGGTGTGGAAGATCTTCCCGGCGCCGCGGGGGCCCGGGAACAGGTCGACCTGGTCGGTGATCCGCGCGCCCGCGGAATCCACGAGGTAGACCATGGGCGCGCCGTTGGCGTAGGCCCGCTCGATGATCCGGATGATCTTCTCGACCGTGCGGGCGCCCCAGGAGCCCGCCTTGACGGTCGAGTCGTTCGCCATGATGCACACGTCACGCCCGTCGATCCGGGCGTTTCCGGTGATCACACCGTCGGCCGGCAGCCCCTCGGCCAGGCTGTTGGCGAAGAGCCCGTCCTCGACGAAGGAGCCGTCGTCGACGAGCAGCGCGATGCGCTCGCGGGCGAAGAGCTTGCCCTTCGCGGCATTCGCGGCGTGGTAGCGCTCGGCACCGCCGGCCGCCGCCCGCTTGCGCGCCTGCGCGAGCGCCTCTGAGTCGAATGCCACCTGGCCCCCTTAGTGCTTCCCTGAACGATCGTTAGGGTAGCGCATTCCGGTGGCTGGGGCCAGACACGCCGAACGGGAGCCCCCGCCGAAGCGGTGACTCCCGTCCGTTTGGTGCTACCGGCGCTGTGGAGGAGCGCCGGCTTGTTGCCCGACGCACGGTGGCGCCGCTCGGGTCACGCCCGGGACCGGCGTGACCCGGGCCTCTGCGAACTAGCTCACTTGTTGAGCGCGTCCATGACGTTCAGGCCGGCGACGTTCAGCCCACCCGCGTTGCTCAGGCTCTGCGCGAGGCCGTCGACGCCCTCGAGGCCGCCGGACTCGCCCTTGCCGGCCATCTTGGCGCCCTTGCGGCCCTGGTCGCCGTACTTGTCGTCGTTGTTGCCGTTGTCGCCCGCGTACTGGCCGCCGTGGTCGCCGGCGTTGTCGGGACGGTTGCCCGGACGGTGGGCCGGACGGTGACCCTTGCAGTTCTTGACCACGGTGACGCTGCAATCGGCGCTGGTGCCGATGTTGTTGGCGCACTGTGCGGTGGCGCTGCTCGCGCCGAGCAGCGAGAACGAGTTGCCGCAGATGTTGACCGGGATGTTGATCGGGGCCGCGATCTGGGTGCCGTTACCGATCCCGAAGTTGCCACCCGTGCTCTGGGTGAGCACGTCCGGGATGCCCGACTCGGTCTTGGCGGCGGACCGGGAGTGGCCCGCCGACTTCGACTCGGTCACGCGAGCCGACTCGATGTTGTTCACGCAGGCACCCTGCGCCTGGGTCAGCCCCAGGACGCTGAGCGAGTTGCCACACATGTTCACCGGGATGTTGATCGGCGTGTAGAACTGCGTGCCGTTCAGGAACCCGACGTTTCCGGCGCTGCTCTGCCCGACCACCGTGCCGTGGCCGCCGCGGCAGCCCCGGCCGCCGCCGCACTCTTCCCGGCCGCTCTCGATGTTGTTGACGCCGGTGCCGGCCGCGCTGGCGATACCCAGGAACGAGAAGCCGTTGCCGACCATGTTCACCGGCACCGAGATCGGCATGTACACCTGGGTCCCGTTGCCGATCCCGAAGTTGCCCTGCGAGACCTGCTGAACCTGGTCACCACGGTGGATCCGGCGGTGGCGGCCGCCCTCGACCTTGCCGGACTCGATGTTGTTGGCGCTCTGGGCGGCAGCGGAGCTGATGCCCAGGACGGAGTCGGCGTTGCCGGTCAGGTTCACCGGGACGGAGACCGGCGCCATCAGCTGACTGCCGTTGATCAGGCCGAGGTTGCCCACGGTGCCCTGGGAGTTGACATCGGCGTGGGCAGCGCCCGGGGCGAACAGGAGGGCACCGGCGGCCAGGACACCGACGCTGAGAGTCTTACGAACCCAAGTCTTCATGGAAAGAAGATGCCTTTCAGAATTGTCAGAGAATGGTGAGACGCGTATTCAATTGATCGGTGCTTTCGGGCGCAGCGGTGCCCTGGCGTTATTTCGACTGCCCTGACCCCGCTTGTCGACGTGCGCCCCTTACCAGTGGCGCCTTCGTGCGGTGACGTGATGAACCTGGGCCGCGGAGGTGATTCGCCGCCTGTTCGCAGGCGGTTCGGGAATCGGGCCCGTGGTGCGGGCGCACGGATCCGCTGAGATCAGTGGATCTGTAGTACGCCGGCCGGTGCCATCACTAGTCAGGTGAGACGGTCGGTGCCTCGGCGTCATGGCGCCGGACCTCGACATCTGTCGCGATCGGCAGCCGGTGGCAGGCCACCGTGCTGTCCGCGACCTTGGCCGGAAGGAAGCCCGACGAGCCACCATCCGTCGCAGATCCCGGCCCGGAAGCCGGAACGCCATTCGCTGTCCCGAGGTCGACCCGCAAAGGCGCGGGCCCGTCACCGCCGGGTGTGTCGCTGACCATCTTCGGCTCGGCCACCGTGACGGCGACCGGGTGCCGATCGGCGGCAATCGAGTGCTGCCGTGTGACGGTCGTTCCCACCGTGCTCCGCCGGTCGAGCACAGGCTCGGCCTCCGGAATCTCCTCGCCCATGACCGCCGCTGCGCCGAACGGGTCGCCGGCGGCTTCGTCGGCTCCGGTCCGGTCCACACCGGACAGGTCGGCATCCGCGCCGTGGGCGTCGTTCTCCGAACCGGAGACGTCGGCCCTGTTCGCGTGATGCCTCACCGGCGTCACCGCGGCTGCCACGTCCTTCAGGAGGTGATCCTGAGGCAGGTCGGTGATCGAGGCGAGCTTGCGGGTGTCCACCGCTTCACCGGCAAGGCGAATTGGGACGGTCAACCCCCTGACGACGCCGTCGACCCCGCCATGGGCGGAGTCCGCGCCGGTCCTGCTTCCTGTGGTCCTGTCCAGCGTGTCCGCAACCCTGTTCGGGAGCGCTACCGCGGACCCGAGAACCCGGTAGTCGGATTCCAGCGGCTTGGTGGCCGCCCTGAGGATCCCGTTGACCACCGGCTCGCTGCGGTCGTCGCCGTGCACCGCCGTACCGATGATCGACGAACCGAGGGAGAACCCCCCGGCCGACGGATCACGGTCCGCAGCGTGCGCAACGGCTCCGGTGAGCAGCCAGGCCGCGCCGGCCAGACCGCCGATGACCAGTGCCCGCAGGGTCCACCGGGAACCGGTGCGTCCTGCGCGGTGCCCGCGGCGCCGCTCCGCCCCCTGGCTGTGGGGCGGCATGAGCGCGGCGACACCAGTGGACGGAACGGACAGGAGAGGGAACGCCGTGCACGCATCGCGCTCGACCCCCGGCCCTGTCATTGGTCCCGCCCCTCGTCGTCGACTTCAGACCGGCGACCGAATATCTCTCGAATGAACGAGGCGATATTGGCCGCTCGGTATTGGTAACGAAGCGACACTGCCTGGGTCACGCAGACAATCGGGAAAAATGATCGCGTCGCGCGGCGCCGAAACCATCGGGAAAGCGGAGGAGAATCAGACCAATCGGTTACGGGGTCCGGCCCGAAGAACACCAGAGGGCAGGGTGCGCCCGAGCAGCCCTTCGGCAAGCTCGGCGACCTTGATGAGCTCTTCCAGGTCGATTCCCGTGTCAATGCCCATGTCCTCGAGCATGTGCACGACCTCCTCCGTCGCGATGTTTCCGGAGGCACCCGGCGCGTACGGACAGCCGCCGATGCCGCCGACGCTCGCGTCGAACTCGGTCACACCGAGGTCCAGAGCGGTCAGCACGTTCGCCAGCCCCGTACCCCTGGTGTTGTGGAAGTGCAGCAGATCCGGGCGCACCTCCGAGAGCAGATCACGCACCCGGCGCGGCGTCGCCATGCCCGTCGTGTCGCCGAAGGCGATGCGATCGGCGCCGTCGGCGCGGACACGCTCCACGATGGAGGCCACCCGTTTGGGGTCGATGTCTCCCTCGAACGGGCAGCCGAAGCTCGTCGCGACGATCACCTCGACCGTGGCGCCGGCCGTGTGGATCAGCGAGATCAGGCCGGTGATGTCGTCGAGCGACTCCTCGGTCGAGCGATTGAGATTGCGGCGGTTGTGTGTGTCGCTGGCCGACACCACCACCTCGATCTCCTTGAAGCCAGCCCGGATCGCCCGCTCGGCGCCACGGGTGTTGGGGATCAGCGCCGAGTAACGGACCTCGGGGTTGCGCCGGGCACGCGCCCAGACCTCGTCCGCGTCGGCCATCTGGGGTATCGCCCGCGGGTGCACGAAGGACACCGCCTCGATCCGCCGCACCCCGGTGCCGGAGAGGGCGTCGATCAACCTGACCTTGTCGTCGGTCGGGATCGGCTCCTCGTTCTGCAGTCCGTCGCGGGGGGCCACCTCGCGAATCGAGACGGTGTTCGTCATGTCAGATCACCCCTTCTTGGGCTTCGCACGCATGCGGCTGACGATGCCGGTGTCGTAGTCGCCGGAGAGGAACTCCGCATTGGCGAGCAACTCGGTGAAGAACGGCAGGTTGTTCTTGGGCCCGACGATCTCGAAGCCCTCGACCGCGGTGCGGGCCTTGGCGATCGCGTCGGCCCGGTCCGCGCCGACAATGATCAGTTTTGCCATCAGCGAGTCGTAGAACGGCGTGACGGTCGTGTCGGGTCCGTAGCCGGAGTCGACCCGGATGCCGTCGCCGGCCGGCTCGATCCAGGTCGTGACCTTGCCGGGGCCGGGCATGAACCGCTTCGGGTCCTCGGCGTTGATCCGCAGCTCGATGGCGTGACCGGTGGTGGCGTGCACCGTCGCGGTGTCGAACGTCGGCGCCTCGCCGGACGCGATCCGCAGCTGCTCCTCGACCAGGTCGATGCCGTGGATCAGCTCGGTGATCGGGTGCTCGACCTGCAGCCGGGTGTTCATCTCCAGGAAGAAGAACTCGCCGGTCGCCGGGTCGAGCAGGCACTCGACGGTGCCGGCGTTGCGGTAGCCGACGGCCTCGCCGGCCTTGACGGCCGCGGCCAGGAACCGCTCGCGCAGCTCCGGGCTCACCGCGGGCGAGGGCGCCTCCTCGACCAGCTTCTGGTTGCGGCGCTGCACCGAGCACTCGCGCTCGCTCAGGGCGATCACGCGGCCGTCGGCGAGGCCGAGGATCTGCACCTCGACGTGGCGTACCCGGGGAAAGTAGCGCTCGATCAGCACCGAGCCGTCGCCGAACATGCGCTCGGCGAACGCGCGGACCTTGTCGTACTCGGCGCGCAGGCCGTCCTCGTCGTTCGCCACGGCCATGCCCATGCCGCCACCGCCCGCGGCGGCCTTGACCATCACCGGGTAGCCGATGGTGACGGCCGCCTCGATCGCGGCCTCGACGGTCGCCGCCGGGTCGTGGGTGCCGGGCGCGACCGGAACGCCGGCCGCTGCCATCAGGTTCCGAGCATTGATCTTGTCGCCCATCGCGGTGATCGCGTCGGCGGACGGACCGACCCACACCAGGCCGTTGGCCTCGACGGTACGGGCGAAGTCGGCGTTCTCGCTGAGGAAGCCGTAGCCGGGGTGGATGGCCTGCGCCCCTGTCGACTTCGCGGCGGCCAGGATCGCCTCGGTGTTGCGGTAGCTCAGGGCCGGGTTGGCCGGGCCCACGCAGACCGCCTCGTCCGCCTCGGTGACGAACGGCATGCCCTCGTCCGCCTCGGAGTGGACCGCGATCGACCGGATCCCCAGCCGCTTGGCGGTGCGGATGATCCGGCGGGCGATCTCACCCCGGTTGGCGATGAGCAGCGACTCGATCATTTCTCTCCCCTTGTACTTCCCGGCCTCGCACTTCCCGGCCTTTGTACTTCCCGGTCGGCACGGCGGCCGGTTGCCTTGCTGTTGCGGGCGCATGCCGGTAGGCGGAAGCGGATCCGTCTCGGAGATCTCGCTGCCGTTCCGGGCCGGGTCGAGACCCGGCGGCTACCGGCCGATGAGGGCGTGCGCCGTGGCCTCGCGCAGCAGGACCGCGCGGCGGCGCCGGTCCACCTCGCCCCCGAGGAACGGTGTCGAGTTCATCAGGCCGAACGCCGAATGTGCCAGCACTCGCGCCTCGCCCGCCTCCAGCTCGGGGCGCAGCGTCGCCAGCACGCCCACCCACTCCTCGACGTAGAGGCGCTGCAGGCGGCGGATCTGCCGGCGGGGTTCCTCCGGCAGCCGGTCCAGCTCGTGCAGGTGCAGGGCGATCACGGCCGGGTTCGCCAGCGCGAACTCGACATGGAACTCGATCAGGTCGGTGAGGGCGGCATGCGCGCTCTCGGGATGCCGGCTCACCCGCTCCTTGCCGCCGTGCAGCAGGCCCTCGCTGACGGGAATGAGCGCGGCCACCAACATGGCCTCTTTGCCGGCGAAGTGGTGATACAGAGCCGGGCCGGTCACGCCGGCGGCGGAGCCGATGTCGTCCATCGAAACGCCGTGATATCCCCGGGCGGCGAAAAGGCCGACCGCGATCTCGAGGATCTCGTCCCGGCGCGAGCGCCGGCGGGGGGCCGGCGGGCCGGGACGCTGCTGCTGATCTACCGTCACCTGGCAACTCTAACCCGCTGTCAAGCCGAAGCCTTAACGGGCGTTCAGTCGATTACTCCTCCTCCACGCCTTCCGTCCGGCGCAGCCTCGCCGCCTGCTCGTCGGCGCCCCGGGCCTCCAGCGCCGCGGCCAGCACCCGGGCGGCGACCCGCCGCGGCGGCGCATCCTGAGCCATCTCCCCGAGGATCGGCCAGAGCAGGTCCTCGGCCTCCTGCGACCGACCGGAGTGGAGCAGCGCCTCGCCGAGCATCGTCGCGACCTGCTCGGCCTCGCCCCGGGCGCCGATGCCGCGCAGCCGCTCGGGCGCACCCGTGACATAGAGCACAGCCTCGACCGCCCGGCCGCGGGCCAGCAGCAGCCGGCTCATCTCGAACCCGAGCATGGCCCGCTCCCACACCGCGTCCGGCTGCTCGCCGGCGTCGGCGGGCAGGCCGGCGTGCCGGCGCTCGGCCAGCTCGAAGGTCTCCTCCGCCGCCTCGACGTCGTCGGCCCAGTGCAGCGCCATCAGCCGGCGGCGCAGCAGCCGCAGCTCGCCGACCGGATCGCCGGCGACGCGCAGGTCCTCCGCGCCGGCGCCGAACCACTCTGCCGCCGCGGCGTCGCGGTCCAGCCGGAAGAGCAGGTCACCGCCGTTCTCGCGGATCTGACCGCGGCCGGCCGGATTGTCGCCGAGCCGCTCGACCAGCGTCTCGTAGAGCGCCAGCGACCCGACGCTGTCGCCGAGCTCACGATAGAGACCGGCCAGTAGGAAGCGGGTGTTGTCGGCGGCCTCGTCGTGCCCGAGCCGCTCGAACGCGGCCAGGGCCTCCTCGCCGACCTCGGCCGCCTCGACGATCCGGCCCGCCTGCCGGTAGGCGTCGGCCAGTTCCTGCCGGACGAAGGCGCCGCCCTCGTCGAGCTCCTGCTCGGTGCAGAGCGCGACGGCCTCGACCAGGTCATCGACGGCCTCGGCGGCCCGTTCGAGCTGGACCAGCGCCCGGCCGCGGCCGAGCCGCGCCGTCAGCGCACTCCCCGGATCGACCGCCGCCAGCACCTCGTCGAACGCCGCGAGCGCCGTCTCGGGATCGCCGGTGAGCTGGCCGAACAGGACCGAGGCGTCGGCCAGCCGCGCCGCCGGGCCGTGCTCAAGGAAGTAGGCCCGGGCCTCGGTCGCCGCGGCCAGGGCCTCCTCGTTGCGGCCGGCCGCAGCCCGGTTCGAGGCGCGCCGCGCCAGATAGAAGGCCGCCAGCCGGGCGTCGCCGGTCTCGGCGGCGGCCTGCTCCGCCCTGTCGTGCGCCGCGTTGGCCTCCGCGGGGCGGTCCTGCACCAGGTCGACCAGCGACAGCCGGGACCAGGCGGCCGCGCGCTTGCGGGCGTCACCGTGAATCTGCTGGTAGGCGGCGTCCGGCTCGACCAGGGCCCGGCCCTCGTCGATCCGGCCCGCCAGGGCGAGCGCGACGCCGAGCCGGCCCCTCGCGACCGAGGCGTCGATGTCGCTGCCGGCCTCGGTGAACAGGTCGATCGCCCGGCTCCAGGCGTCGGCCGTGCCCTCGTGATCGTCGGCCCGCCACCGCTGGCCGCCCAGCAGCATGGCCCGCCGCGCCTCGCGCATCGCCTGCGCCGCGTCGCGCTTCGCCGGCGCGGGGCTCTCCTGCGCCCGGCCGTAGCGGGCGTCGTAGATCGCGAGAACCGCGTCCGCGGCATCGTCGCGATCCTCGTTCTCGTGCTCCTCGGCCAGGTCGAGCAGGTCATCGGCGCCGGCCTCGTCCGGCACCTCGACGAGCGTCGCCTTCGGCTCGGGCCGCGGCTTCGGCGCCGGGCCGCGCCGGGTCGACGGCGAAAGCGGCAGCACCACGTCGTAGGGCTCGGCGGAGATCTCCTCCGCGATCTGCAGGCTCTGTGTCGTCGTGCCGTTGCGCGCGTCGAAGCGCAGCGCCAGGCCGGTCGCGTGCTCCGCGAGCTCCTCGGCCAGCGCCGCGGCGGGGATGTCGCCCTTGTCCCGGCGGTGCACGATCGTGTCGCCGTGGCCGAGCAGGATGAGACGGCGCAGCAGCAGCGCCGACGACGCGGCGAAATTCATGCCCGCCGCCGGCGACGGCGCCCGCTCCAGCCAGTCGATGTGCCGCTGCAGAATCTCCAGCCCACGGTGCTCGTTGCCGGTACGCGCGCAGAACGCGACGTGGTCCCCGATGTCCCACAGGTCGGCGAGGTTGCCGCGCATCAGCCGATAGGAGCGGCGGTGCGCGTCCGCGGCCTGCTCCAGCCGGCCGGTGCGAAGGTAGGGCACCATCAGTCCACGAAGGATCGTCTGCGGCTGCTCGTTGCAGGTGAGCCGGCCCGCCAGCACCGGCTCGGCGAGCGCGACCGCCTCCTCGTCCCGCCCCCGGCTGGACAGATAGGTGACCTGCGACGACGGGTCGCAGCCCGCGCAGTCGGAGAGGTCGTCGCGCGGCGTGGTGTTCCACCGCTCGTAGAGCGCGTCGGCCTTGGCCTCGAGGCCCACGTGCCGGGCCACCACGTAGCGGTGCTTGTGCACGGCCTGCAGGCTGTGGCCGCCCTCGCGGTAGCGGCGCTCCATGTCGTCGAGCACCGCGTAGGTCCGGGCGAGCGGCACCTCGGGGAACTTCGTCAGCGCCGACACCATGTATTTGAAGTGCCAGTGCAGGGTGTGCCGGCTGCGCGCGTGGAACGGCGCGGGGTCGCGATCGAAGTCGCTCAGGCACCAGGAGAAGGTCACGAACGACTTGGCCACCTCTCCGCCATAGGTGTAGGCGGTGGTGGCGAGGATGCGCGCCTCGTAGCCGAGCTCACGCTCGTCCAAGGCGTCGGCGTGCCGGATGACCTGCTCGATCAGGGAGATCTGCGCGGCGCCGTAGGGCATCCGGTGCGCCTCCCGGAGCAGCGCCCACAGCTCCTCGATCGACCTGCTCACCGGTCCTCCCCGGGGACGGCCCGGCCCAGCAGGCCGAGGAACGACGTGTTGAGCAGCGCCGCGTCGGCGGGCCGGATCGGGTGGTAGCCGAGCAGCAGGGCCTGGCCGTAGAGCGCCTCGACGGCGAGGGCGGTCAGGTCGGGATCGCCGAGCGCGGTCACCCGGCGCACGAGCGGGTTGCGGTGGTTGAGCACCAGCTGGGGCCGCTCGGGCGCCTCGGTGTCGGCGAGCGCGTCGAGCACGCCGCCCCACAGGTCGTCGGCCTTCGCGCGGGTGGCGGTGAACTCCTCGTGGAGGTGCGCCGCCCGGCTGACCAGGTAGAGCGCCGGCAGGTTCGCCGGCTCGAAGGTGCGCACGACGACCTCGCAGCCGAGCCGGTCGAGCCGCCGCTGCGCGGCCGACAGGAACGGGCGCAGCCGCAGCTCGACTGCCTGGTCCAGGGACTCGAACCGGGTCGCCAGGTCGGTCGGCTCCAGCCGCTCGACCTTTATCTCCCGGTCCAGCTGCGACAGCCGCTCGATGATCTCCGCGTCGTAGGTGTAGCCGCCGTTGATCAGCCCGACGTCCTGTGCCGCGGCGACCGCCGCGAGCTGGCGGAACTCGTCGGTCGTGGCCGCGTAGCGAAGGAGGCCGTGCCGGGCCCGGAACTCGGCGAGGGTGGTCTGGCCGGCGTTGGTCTCCATCGGCCACCACTGCTCGACCAGGCGCAGCATCTCGTCGTCGTGCAGCGCCAGCGCCTTGACCCCGAGGTGGTGGATGCGCAGGAACTCGGCCAGCCGCCGCGGGTCGGACGACGAGAGCCGCACCAGCCAGCCGCGCAGCTGATCCGCGATGGCCTCCCGGGTGGCCTCGAGCAGGCTGTCGTCATAGAGCGCCTCGCGGCTGGCGGTCGGCCGCAGCTCGGTGCTGTCGACGATGCAGCGGGCGAAGAAGGCCCACTCCGGCAGCAGGCCCTCGACGGCCTCGGCGAGCAGCATGCGCTTGAGGTAGACGCGGTGGCCGCCGCGGGTCGCGGGGTTGACCGGCGTGGGGAGCACGAACGCGGCACCGGTGAGGCCGGCCTCGGGCACGTCCAGCTCGATCACGTCGAACGGGGTGAAGCCCAGGGTGCGCTCCGCGTAGGCGATCGAGGCGCGGCGGCCCGCCGCCCAGGGCACCTCGCCGACGGTGACGGTGGCCCCGTCGACGGTGACCTCGACCGGCAGCAGCGAGCCGTAGAGGGTGGCGAGCTGGGTGACGGTCGCGCCGACCAGATACATCTCGGCGCCGCGGCGCGGCAGCAGGGTGACGGTGGTGCCGGGCTCGCGCTCGGGCCCGGGCCGGACGTCGTAGCGGCCGTCGGCGTAGCCGGTCCACAGCACGGGCGGGGAGCCGGCCCGGCGGGTGTGCACCCGGATCTCGTCGGCGACCAGGAAGCAGGAGAGCAGGCCGATGCCGAACTGGCCGAGGAACTCGTGGCGGGCGAAGCCGAGCTCGTCGCGCTTGGAGCTGCGGCCGATGGTGGCGAGCAGCTCGTGCACCTGCGCCTCGGTGAGGCCGATGCCGTCGTCGGCGATGCGCAGGCTGCCGTCGCCGGTCGCGTCGCTGGACTCGATGCCGACCCGCCCGGAGGCGCCCGGCTCGTCGTGGCGGACGGCGGTGATCGCATCGACGGCGTTCTGCAGCAGCTCGCGGACGTAGACCCGCGGGCTGGCGTAGAGGTGATGGCTGAGCAGGTCGACGATCCCCCGGAGATCAACCTGGAAAGTGTTGCTCACGTGTGGTTCTCGCCCTCCCCGTCGGCGCTTGTGGTCGCTCAGGCTACAGGCAGGCTCCGACGTTTTGGAGCGGATTCCTCCGCCGCCCACCAGCGCCGGAGAAGGGCGGCGACGAGCACCGCGCCGACGGTGTTGACGAGCACATCGTCGATGCTGGACACCCGGCCGATCGCCAGCACCCATTGCAGGGTCTCGATCAGTACGGCCGACGCGAGGGCCAGCCCGAGGATGCGGGGCAGGGAGGCGAGGGCGGCGAAGCGCATCGGCAGCAGGCCGAGGCCGGCGAGGACCAGCAGGTTGCCGACGATCTGGGCGAGCGCCGTGCCCGGGTCACCGGAGAACCACGAGGGCAGGTCGTGCAGCGGGACGAGGTCGATCGACCTCGGCGCGGGCTGCGGCGTGAAGAGCATGCCGAGGAACGGCAGGGTCAGCACGAAGAAGCCGACCTCGGCGAGGGCCTCGCGCGGGCTCCGGGTCCGGCTCCGCCAGAGGTACGCGACGACGCCACCCGCCGGCACCAGCAGCATCGCCCAGATGATCGTGGTCCCGTGGTCCCGCCAGGCCGCCCCCATGCCTGGCGAATCTAGGGGGCGTCCGCCAGCGCGCCGGGCTCCGCGCCCTTGACGATGGGCGCCCGCACCAGGTTTCCCCACTCCGTCCAGGAGCCGTCGTAGTTGCGGACCTGCGGGAATCCGAGCAGATGCTGCAGCACGAACCAGGTGTGGCTGGACCGCTCGCCGATCCGGCAGTACGCGATGACGTCGTCGCCGATGTCCAGCCCCAGGTCGTCCCGGTAGATCTTGGTGAGCTCGTCGGCCGACTTGAACGTGCCGTCCTCGTTGGCCGCCGACTTCCACGGCTTGCTGACCGCGCCGGGGATGTGCCCGCCGCGCAGCGCACCCTCCTGCGGATAGGCCGCCATGTGCGTCAGCTCGCCGGTGTATTCCTGGGGCGAGCGCACGTCGACCAGCGGCCGGCCGCTCGCCACGTGGCCGCCGACCTGGTCGCGGAAGGCGCGGATCTGGCCGTCCTCACGCACCGGCACCGGATAGCTCGCCGCCGGGCGCTCGGTGCGGTCACGGGTCAGCGCGCGACCCTCGGCGACCCACTTCTGCCGGCCGCCGTCGAGCAGCCGGACGTCGTGATGCCCGAAAAGACTGAAGACCCACAGGGCGTACGCCGCCCACCAGTTGAAATTGTCGCCGTAGAAAACGATCGTGTCGTCGCGGCCGATGCCCTTGCGCTCGCACAGGGCGGCGAAGGCGGCAGGGTCGAGATAGTCGCGGACGAGTTGGTCGTTCAGCTCGAGATGCCAGTCGACCTTCACCGCGCCGGGCAGGTGGCCGCTCTCGTACAGCAGCACGTCCTCGTCCGACTCGACGACCACCAGGCCGGGGGTGTCGAGATGAGCGGCGAGCCACTCGGTGGTGACCAGCTTGTCGGGGTGGGCGTACGCCTGCAGCGACGGCGCCGGGTCGTTCTCGACTGACATGCCACTCACGCTATCGCGTCGACCGTGGCCGGCCCGGGCGTTCGCCGGCGCGCTGAGGCACCGGCGCGAGTGACGCGGCCCTCGTGCCGACCACGGCGCCGACCGGGCACGACCGACGTATGGTCGAGATCGTGAGCGACATGCCGCCCAAGCTGGCCGAGATCGTCGACGACTTCGCCTCCGCGCCGCGCGACGTCGTGCTGGAGATGCTGCTCGAGTTCTCCGACGCCGTGCCGCCCCTGCCCGACGCCCTCCGGGGGCACGAGGGCATGGAGCAGGTGCCGGAGTGCCAGACGCAGTTCTTCCTGCGCGCCGAGGTGCGGCCCGACCACACGGTGCGGACCTTCTTCGACTGCCCGATCGAGGCGCCGACGACCCGCGCGTTCGCCGGCATCCTCGCCGAGGGGCTCGAGGGCGCGACGGCCACCGCGATCCTGGCGGTGCCCGACGACCTCTACCACCGCATGGGCCTGGCGAACGCGATCAGCCCGCTGCGCATCCGCGGCGGCACGGCGATCCTCGGCCGGCTCAAGCGCCAGATCCGCGAGCAGGAGGACGCGAAGCCGTGAACATCGAGGTCTGGTCCGACGTCATCTGCCCGTGGTGCTACATCGGCAAGCGCCGCCTCGAGACCGCGATGCGGGACTTCGGCGGCGACGTGACGATGACCTTCCGGGCCTACCAACTGGATCCCGCGCCGGTCCCGCGCCCGATACCGATCAGGCAGGCCCTGGAGGCGAAGTTCGGCGGCCGGGACCAGGCCGACCGGATGTTCGCGCACGTCACCGGCGTCGCCGCGGCCGACGGCCTGACCTTGAACTTCGACCGGGCGATCGCCGCCAACACATTCGACGCCCATCGGCTGATCGCCTGGGCCGCCACCCAGGAGTTGCAGCTCAGCATGATCGAGGCGCTGCAGCGGGCCCACTTCACCGACGGCGTCGACCTGGGCGCGCACGCCGAACTGGCCCGGCTGGCCGGCTCGATCGGCCTCGACCGGCAGGCCGCGCTCGCCTACCTGGCGACGCCGGCGGGCACCGATGCCGTGAACGCCGACCTGGCCGAGGCCCGCGATCTGGGCATCACCAGCGTGCCGACCTTCGTGGTCGACCGGAAGTTCGCGATTCAGGGCGCGCAGGAGTCGGCCGTGCTGCGCTCCGCGCTCGACGAGATTGCCCGCCGGGAGGGTGTCGACGTCCGTCGATGAGGTTCCACGTGAAACGTCATCGACGGGTCACGATGTCTCGTCGCATCGCGATCCGCTGCGCGGGGTCCAGCCCGTGCCGGGCCTCCTCGGCCATGAGCCGCACCAGTTCGGGCCCGCGCTCGCCGGGGTCGAGCGTGGCGAAGCCGATCCGCTCGTAGTACGGCCCGTTCCACGGCACGCCGCGGAACGTGGTCAGGGTCAGCGCGCGCAGTCCCCGGCCGGCGGCCCAGGCATCGACGTGATCGATCAGCCGCCGGCCGATGCCGCGGTGTGCGTACGCGGGGTGCACGCTGACCTGCTCGATGTGCGCGAGCCCGTCGACCGGCATGACCAGGATGAACGCCACCGGAATGTCCTCGTCACCGGCGAAGACCCAGCTGCGACCGGCCCGCACGAACTCGGTGAGGGCCTCGATGGTGGGAACCGGATGGTCCGCGATGTCCGGCATCCCGACGTCACGGAAGAGTTCGCCCGCCGCAAACTCGATCTCCTGGATGACGATCAGATCGGCGGCCCGGGTCGGCCTGATGGCGTTCACGCCCTAGACGCAACCAGCCCGCCGGAACCCCGTCCAGGGAATTAGCCGGCCAGGCCCTCGATGACCTCGGCACCGGGCAGCACGCCCAGCGCCGGCCCCGGGATGGCGATCTTGCTGTGCCGGACCCCGGATCCGATGATCGTGTGCGGCATCGCGACCACCCGGGCGTCGACGAGCAGCGACCACGACGGCGGAAGCCCGATCGGCGTGATTCCGCCGTACTCCATGCCGGTGAGCCGCACCGCGTCGTCCATGGGTGCGAAGCTGGCCTTCCGGGCGTCCAGGTGGCGCCGCACGACCCCGTTCACGTCGGCGCGGGTCGTCGCCAGGACGACGCAGGCCGCGTACCGGGTGACGTCGCCGCGGCGCCCGGCCACGATCACGCAGTTCGCCGACTCCTCGAGGCTCACGCCGTAGGCCTCGCAGAAGGCGGCCGTGTCGGCCAGGTCGGCGTCGATCGGCGCGACCAGCACCTGGTCGCGGTCGATAAGCGCCTCGGCGGGCCACACCTGCAGGGCCGCCGCGACCGGCGCGGCGAGCAGGTCGAGCCGGGACGTCGCGGGTTCGAGCTTCAGGGTTCCGAGCACGCCCGACATCCTCCCCGAGAGCGCCGCCGGCGGCCAGCCGAATCACCCGTTCACTAAGCCCTGCTGTGATCTTGCCGACCGTCCTTGGATGTGGAGGAGAGACGAAGCGCACGGGTGGGGACCGTCAGCGGTCTCGCCCTGCTCGCCGGCGGCACCGCCGTCGCCGCCGTGACCGGCGGCAACACGGTCTTCTCCAGCGCCCTGCTCGGCATGCTCGCCGCCGGGTTGAGCCACGCCCTGCTGACGGAGATCCGGCGCCAGGCGCGCCGCCGCTCGCCGGGCGGCTGGGCCGTGCAGGACACCGTCAACGCGGTGCTGCTCGCCTGCCTGGCGGTGGGCGCGCTGATCGCGACGGTCCTCGTCATGACCCCGTCGACGGCCCGGGCCGTCGGTCTCACCCTGACCATCGGGTACGCCGCAAGCAGCGCCTACTTCGTCCGCGAGCGCCGCCGGGCGATAACCGCACCGGCCGCCGAGGCCCGGTAGCCCTCAGAACACGGGCAGCGCGACGATCAGCGGCGGGATCGGCACGCCCGGCCCGTCCGGGCTCACCTCGGGCAGCGGCACCCAGTCGAGACCGACCGGCAGCGGCCCGCCGACGTGCGGCCCGAGCTGCGGCTCCCCGTCGGCGACCGTCACCGCGAAGACCGACGTCATCCCCGACGGGTACGGCGTGTCCAGCACGAAGTGCGCCTCCTTCACCACCAGGCCGACCTCCTCGAGGACCTCGCGCCGGACCGCGTCCTCCGGCGTCTCGCCGGGATCGATTCCGCCGCCCGGAAGCGTCCACCATTCGCGGTTTCCGTCGCGCAGGCTCCGCTCGTGCACCATCAATACCCGGCCGTCCCGCACGATGATGGCCGCGGCTCGTTTCCGTCCACTCACGAGTGAAGGCTAACCGCCTGACCATGGCCGTAAGGTCACGGGGAACCGAAAGTAGCGTCGACAAGAGGTGCACCCGTGCCACAGGAACCCATCGATGCCCCGCCCGCTCCCCGGAAGGCCGCCGCGGGGGTCGCGTCGTGACGGCGTATCCGACGGTCGGGGTCGGCCTGCCGATCGTCGGCCCGCACGCCACACCCGAGGCCGTGGAGTTGATCGCCATGGCGGCGGACCGGCTCGGTTTCCATAGCCTCTCCGTCTCCGAACGCCTGCTGTTGCCCGGCGACCCGGATTGGGCCAACGACTTCGGCCTGCCGCAGTGGCCGTCCTACGACGCGATCGAGTCGCTGACCTGGGCGGCCGCCAAGACCGCCCGGGTGCGGCTGCGCACGGACATCATCGTTCCGCTGTTCCAGCAGCCTGTGGTGCTGGCCCGGCGCCTGGCGACGCTCGACCGTCTTTCCGGCGGCCGGCTGGACGTCGGCGTGGCGCGCGGATGGCTGCCGGAGGAGTTCGCGGCCACCGGAGTCGACCACGACGACAAGGGCGCGGCATACGAGGAGAGCGTCGCCGCTCTGCGCGCCTGCTGGGGCCCCGATCCGGTCTCGTTCAAGGGACGGTATTTCACCATTCCGCCGTCGCGGATCGGTCCGAAGCCGGTACAGAAGTGCCTGCGAATCTGGGCGGGTGCGGTGACGGAGGCGGCGACCCGCCGGGCCGCCCGGATCGGCGACGGACTGACGATCGGCTTCCGCAACTGGGAGGCATCCCTGGCCCAGGCTGCCTGGTATCACGAATCGGGGGGCACCGGTCCGATCGTGTTCCGCGCCGGGCCGATGCTCGCCGACGCGGAGCATGTGACACCACCGAGCACATGGACCGAGCCGTCGATCGTGGCGGACCTGGCCCGCGCCGCGAAGGCCGGAATCGACCACGTCGTCTGGGACCTCAACATCGTCGACACCGACCCCGCCGATCAGGTCGCGGCCATGACCGGCCTGGCGGAGCGGATCGGCCTCTCGTAGCCGGCCCAGGTCTACACGCTGCGCAGCATCCGCTCGAACCTTTCGCGCCGCATCGGGCGCGCGTGGTCCTGGCGGCTCTCGGCGAACGCCGCCAACACCGTCGCCCGCTCCCGCTCGGAGAGAATCCCCGCGAACGGCGAGGCCTCCCGCAGATCGACCGCGTACGCGGCGGGCGAGGTGAGCGTTTCGAGCACCGCCTCGACCCCCTCATCGAGCACGGCGTCCCAGCGGTCGAGCCACTCCCAGTCGCGGCCGTCGGGATGCATCCACCGCAGCCGCCGCAGGTTGATCTCGGCCGCCGCCAGCACCGCGCGCGGGTCCTGGACCATCCGGCCCGCGACGGCCCGATGCAGCCACAGCGTCTCGAGCTGCTCCCGGGTCATCCTCGGGCGGATGAAAGCCTCCACATCGTGGCGGCGGATGCGCCGCTGCTGGCCGACGGTGACGTAGGGCAGCAGGCCCCGGAGGCACAGGTCGACCACGCGCGCCCGCGACGAGCGCAGCAGCACCGCGGCCTCGCCGGTCGTCAGCAGCTCTCGAGGGCGCATCGTCACACGTGGATATTGACGGTCGACCGAACCTCGACGCAACAACCGAACGGCTATTGACTCTTTCACCAACGCGGCACAAAGATCGCCGCTCGAGGACGACGCGCTCCGGGGGACGACCAGCGGGGGTGCGGCGTGGTCCCGGCTGCACCCGTACGGAAGGCCGATGGACGGATCGGCAGCCACGCCCGGCCGAGTCGGCATGGGTTCGCTGTTCGCGGCGTCGACTCCCCGCCATCACCTGCCGAACTGCCGTACGGAACTGTCCGGATAACCGCCCGACCTCGTCCGGGCTTGTACGGACAACCCCGCCCAGCCTTCCGGAACGAGCCCCGGGGCCGGATCGTCTTCGGCAGACGTCCGAATTCGAACGCCGGTCGTCACAACGCGCTTTTTCGAGAGGACATGGGTATGACCATCGCCAAGCCCGATAACCGCCGCCGTAACGGGCGCAACCTGCTGCGTACGTTCAGCCTCATCGCGGCCGTGGCCGCCAGCCTGACGGGCGTCGCTGCGGTGCACGCCTCGACTGCCTCAGGTGCCGGCACGAAGGTCGAGGCGGGAAGGACCGGCCCCGGCGGATGGCTGGACCAGTGGTGCACCGCACAGGGTGGAGGCATGTCCTCCAACTCGGACGGCACCGAGACCTGCAACCTGTAGCTCGGCCCGATTCGCCGCGACGCCCGGGGGCAGCCTGAGAAGGTGCCCCCGGGCGTTCTGCTGCTTTGTGACGCTTCGCAACGACCACGGCCATTCCACAGATCCGGGCGCCGGCGTTCAATCAGCCGGCTGGTCCGAGCAGGCGCGTTGTGTGAAGCATTCGACTGTGGGGATCCGAGGAAGCCTTCAAGCATCGGCACCACGCGAGTCGGTCGCGTTGGTCGCCGAATGGGCATCGGTGGCCCCGGGCCGGTGAAGCGGGCGGGGATCGCGGACATCGGTTCGCGGCGCATCGTCCGGAAGGGTCATGGGCACGATCCACACGTAGCGCATCCACCCCGCGCGTCGGGCAGGACTACAGCGATGCCGTGCGAGCCGCTGATTCCGTCGCCCGAGGCGGGTGCCGGTCAGGGCGGAGAAGACGAGGCCGATGCGGCGTGGCCTGCATCGGAGCGGTGGTGGGCCGGACGTTGCACCATGCGAACCACGCCACCACCATCCCCGGCCGCACACTATCGGGACGTTTGACCAGCTCAAGGGAAATTCGATCAGCCGGCTAGCCTGGCTTGCACCCGCCGTTAGCCGTCTCGGGCGGCTGCGCTACCAGGCTGGGGGACCGAGATGGCGTCGCACTTCGGCCGCGAATCTGGGCACGCCGGTGCGCTGCAGAAGGACGAGGACCTCCGGCACGGTGTTCGGCGTTCGCCGATAGGACGCGGCTTGGTGACGGAGCACGTCCATGGTCAATCCGGGGTAGAGATCGAGTTGGTCGAGGAGGAAGTCGTCGGGGTGGATGGCCACGACGTCGTAGGGCTTGAGGGCCGGCTCGGGGAAGTCACGGAGGTTGAAGGTGACGATGACTTCGGCATTGGCGCGTACGGCGGCGGCCAGAACATGCCGGTCCTTCGGATGGTTCGTCATACCGTCAACAAGTGACTCGTAGCCAGTGACCAGGGCGTCGGGGAATGACCGGCTCATCTGGCCGAGCCGCCGATCGACCCGATCCGGTGGTAGCCCACGCTCGATGAGGTTGCGCCGCAGTTCGGCGAAGACGTCGGCCGACCAGAGCGGCCGGTACGCGGAAGCCTCGGCGAGGCGAAGCAACGTGTCGCACAGGTAGGCCGGGTAGGGCACGCAGGTGTCAAGGAACGCCGGGAACGCCACCATGACCGGCTGTCACCTCGACGGCGGGGAGTCGAGGGTGATCTCGTACAGGCCGTCGTCCTCGGCATCGGCGGCCATCTGGTCCAGGGCTCGGCGGCGTTCGGTGCGGGTGCGTTCGGAGTAGTCGAGGATGTCACGCAGCAGGACTCGTCGATGCCGGCCGCGCAGGCTGTGCGGGATCTCGCCGTCGGTGAGCAGGCGGACCAGCGTGGGTCGTGAGATGTTGAGCAGGTCAGCGGCTTCTTGGGTGGTCAGCATCGTGTTGTGCGGGGCGATCGAGATAGCCATGCCCTGGGACAGGGCGCCGACGACGTCGCGCAGTAGTTCGTAGAGTTCGGCCGGGATGTCGAGCTGCGAACCGTCCGGGCCCACCAGCTTCGCTCGCGCGGGCGCCTCGGCGTCGGCGTCGGCCATACCGCGCGCGAAGCGCACCAGGTCGGCGGGGTTTTCCGGCGGCAGGACGGTCCGTTCACGCAGGGTGCTCGACATGAGGCCAGCATACCGCTATTCGAAAAAACCGAAAGCCCGCTACGATCTGGCGAAGCCCAGCGCCCGATAGCCGGGAATACGGCGCTGCAACGAAACGGCCACGATCGGCGTAGCACACCAAGCACCTCGGTCTCGAACGGCACTGTCAGGTCGCCCTCGATCATGGCGAAGAGGCCACTGAGCTGCTCATGCTCGTCGTAACAGTCCACAACCGCCTCGGCGACCAAGGCATCGAGCTCGGCATCACTGAGTGAAGACACCCGCGCAGGACAGAGAATCGCATCCGGCGCTCCACCAGCAGCCGACGACAGCGAACCGTCGGACTGCTGTTCGCATGCAAGATCAACATGGGCCGGACGTTGCACCATGCGAACCACACCACGGCCGTCCCCGGCAAGCCCTTACTGGGACGTTTGACCAGTTCAAGCGGCAGTAGGCGTGCTCGAGCGCCGCACTTCTCGATCGTGGTGCACGTCAGCTTCCCTGCAGCTATTCCAGCCATGAAAGTGGTACCGTTTTAGGTACGACTTTAGGAGGTATTGTGACTGCCGCGATCAGCGCCAGCGAGGCACGCAAGACCCTCTTCCCGCTCATTGAACGGGTCAACGAAGACCACACCCCCATCGAGATCGTGTCCAAGCGGGGCAACGCGGTCCTGGTGAGCAAGGACGACTGGGACTCGATCATGGAAACCAACTACCTGCTTCGATCCCCAGCAAACGCGAAACGCCTCGCCGAAAGTGTCGAACAGTGGCGGGCCGGCCGAGCCACCGAGCGCGAGTTCGGCCATGAGGAGTGAAGCTCAGCTGGACCGATAACGGCTGGGACGACTACCTGTACTGGCAGACCCAGGACCGCAAGACACTCAAGCGCATCAACGCGCTGATCGCCGACATCAAACGGAACCCCGACGGACCCGGCATCGGAAAACCGGAGATCCTCCGGAACAACCTCGCCGGGCTCCGGTCCCGGCGCATCGACGACGAACACCGCATGGTGTACGCCATCGAACCCAACGAGATCACCATCATCTCCTGCAGATACCACTACGAGTGAACCGGCCGGCATCTGGAAACTCAGCTTCGTGCGCACACGCGTCACTCACCGACCGGGACACGTCTAAGTGACGCGCTCTCATCGCCCCACTCCGGCCAAGACTCCTGGGCATCGGCGAGACATCGACTTTCGCCGCCGGCATCAACACGCCGCTCCCCGACCGCACGATCGCCGACGGCCGTTCGCCGGCGCTCTACGGCTCCCATGGGCCACAGAGAAGAACCATCGGCCCGTCATCCGGGCCGATGGTTCACATGCAAGATCAACGTGGAGCCCAGGGGACTCGAACCCCTAACCCCCGCCTTGCAAAGGCGGTGCTCTGCCAGTTGAGCTAGGGCCCCCGGTGGGTGTTACTAGCGCAGGTCGGGCGCCGTGGTGGCCTCGTGCCACAGGGCGCGCTCGTCGCTGGAGGCCTTGACCTTCTTGACGATCAGGGCGGCGGCGCCGACGATCCCGGCGAGGATCAGGAGCTTCTTCAGCATGGCTGGATCCCCTTTGAATCTGCGGCGGAGGGCGTGCGTGGTGGGGCTAGCTGGAATCGAACCAGCGACCTCAGAGTTATCAGCTCTGCGCTCTAACCGACTGAGCTATAGCCCCGTGACAGCGACACGAAGATTACCGTATCCCGTCTCGGTCCCCCAAATTGGGGGCGGCCGCCGTGCCCGGCACGGCGGCCGCATCCAGAAATCGCGAGGTCAGTCCCGCTCGGCGAGCGTCAGCTCGATGCCGCCGACCAGGTCCGCGCAGACGTTGTAGATGAACGCGCCCAGCGTGGCCAGCGCGGTGAACAGCACCACGTTGACCGCGCCGATCAGCATCGACGTGCCGATGACGCCCCACGCGGTGATGCGGAAGCCGCCGTCGGCTGCCCCGTCCGTGCCGCCGCTCGCGTTCACCAGGCTCTGCAGGCTGGTGTTGACCTCCTGCCAGACGCCCATGGCGTCCAGCGACAGGTAGAGCACCGACGTGGCGACGACCACGACGATGAACAGGACCACCGAAACGGCGAAGGCGAACTTCATCACGGACCAGGGATCGATCCGCTTGAGGTTCAGCCGGGCGCGCCGCGGGCCGCGGGACGCGCCCGAGGTGACCGCGGAGCGCGCGGACCGGACGGCCTCCGAGACCCGTGCGGCGCCGACGGCGGCCGAGCCGCTCGCGGCCGCGGCACCCGAGGGCCGTTTGGGGGCCTCACCGGCGCGCTGGGGGCCCGCGCCGGGCTTGACCGGCGGTACGACCCCCGTGCGACCCGCCTGTGCGGCCTGGCCCGGAGCGGCGGATCCGCCGCTCGTGCCCTTCGTAACGATCGGCACGGATGCGGACCCCTTCGCCACCGAGGGGCCGGCCGGCCGCTTGTATTCCGCGTGTCCGTCGGCCTCCGCGGTCGGCTCACCGGGCGGCGGGGTCATTCCCGGCGCACGGGTGAACTTCGGCTGGGTCGGGGCATCGGCAGGGACCGCAGTGCGGTCAGCGCTCTCGCGGCCGGCCGAAGCGGCGCCATCCTTCTTCGGCTCCGTTTCGACCGGAGTTGCCGAGGATCCCGGGCCCCCCGACTTCGCCTGTGTCTCCGGCATCAACTAGTCCTGTTCGTCAGGCTCGTCGGCATTGCGAGCAAGCGCCACGATGGTTACACCTTCTGGGAGGTCCATCAGCTTGACCCCCATTGTGTTCCGATCCCGCGTGCGCCGTACAGGCTTCACGGGAGTCCGGATGACACCACCATTGCTGGTGATGGCAAATAGTTCATCCTCAGGGTCGATCACGAGCGCTCCGACGAGCCCGCCACGACGCTCCGTGATCTTGGCGGTCAGCACGCCCTTGCCGCCCCGCCCCTGCACCGGATACTCCTCGATCGGCGTCCGTTTCGCATACCCGCCGTTGGTGGCGACCAAAACGTCCATACCCTCGCGGACCACCTCCATCGCCAGGAGCTGGTCATCCTCGCTGAAGCGCATGCCGATGACACCGGAGGTCGCCCGCCCCATCGGGCGCAGCGCCTCGTCGGTGGCGTTGAACCTGATGGCCTGCGCCCGCTTCGAGACCAGGAGCAGGTCGTTCTCCGGAGCGGCCAGCGTGGCGCCCACCAATTCGTCATCCTCCCGCAGGTTGATGGCGATGATGCCACCGCTGCGGTTGGAGTCAAATTCCTCGAGGCGGGTCTTCTTCACGAGACCATTCTTGGTGGCGAGCACAAGGTAGGGCTCGACCTGGTAGTTCGGGATCTGGATGACCTGGGCGATGTGCTCGTCCGGCAGGAAGGCGAGCAGGTTGGCGACGTGCTGGCCCTTCGCCACCCGGTTGGCCTCGGGCAGCTCGTAGGCCTTGGCCCGGTAGACCCGGCCCTTGTTCGTGAAGAACAGGATCCAGGAGTGCGTCGAGATCACGAAGAAGTGGCTGACGATGTCGTCCTGGCGCAGGGAGGCCCCGCTCACGCCCTTGCCGCCGCGCCGCTGCGACCGGTACAGATCGACCTTCGTGCGCTTGGCGTAACCGGTACGTGTGATGGTCACCACAACGTCCTCGCGCGTGATGAGGTCCTCCATGGAGACTTCACCATCGAACGGGATGATCTGGGTCTTTCGGTCATCGCCGAACCGGGAGACGATCTCGGCCAGCTCCTCCGAGACGATCGCCCGTTGCCGCTCCGGCTTGGCGAGGATGTCCTTGAGGTCGGCGATCTCGAGCTCGATCTTGGCGAGCTCGTCGATGATCTTCTGCCGCTCCAGCGCCGCCAGGCGCCGCAGCTGCATGTCCAGGATGGCGGTCGCCTGGATCTCGTCGACCTCGAGCAGCTGCATCAGGCCCTGGCGCGAGTCCTCGACCGTCGGCGAGCGCCGGATCAGGGCGATCACCTCATCGAGCATGTCGAGGGCCTTGACCAGGCCGCGCAGGATGTGCGCGCGCTCCTCGGCCTTGCGCAGCCGGTAGGCGGTGCGCCGGCGGATGACCTCGATCTGGTGATCGACGTAGTGGCGGATGAACTGGGCCAGGTTCAGCGTGCGGGGCACGCCGTCGACCAGCGCCAGCATGTTCGCGCCGAACGTCTCCTGCAGCTGCGTGTGCTTGTAGAGATTGTTCAGCACGACCTTCGCGACGGCGTCGCGCTTGAGAACCAGGATCAACCGCATTCCGGTACGCCCGGACGACTCGTCCCGGATGTCCGCGATGCCGGTGAGCTTGCCCTCCTTGACCAGCTCGGCGACCCGCTCGGCGAGGTTGTCGGGGTTGACCTGGTAGGGCAGCTCGGTGACCACGAGGCAGGGCCGGCCGCGGGCGTCCTCCTCGACCTCCACGACGGCGCGCATCCGGATCGAACCGCGACCGGTGCGGTAGGCGTCCTGAATCGCCTGCTGACCGACGATCAGCCCCCGGGTGGGGAAGTCGGGTCCCTTGACGATCTCCAGGACCGCCTCGAGGGTGGTGGGCTCGTCCGCCTCCGGGTGGTCCAAGTACCACTGGACGGCCGCGGCGATCTCCCGCAGGTTGTGCGGCGGGATCTTGGTGGCCATGCCGACGGCGATACCCTCGGAGCCGTTGACGAGCAGGTTGGGGAACCGGGCCGGCAGGATGGTGGGTTCCTTGGTCCGGCCGTCGTAGTTGTCCTGCATGTCGACGGTGTCTTCGTCGATGTCGCGCAGCATGTCCATCGCCAGCGGCGAGAGCTTCGACTCGGTGTAGCGCATGGCGGCCGGCGGGTCGTTGCCCGGCGAGCCGAAGTTGCCGTTGCCGTCGATCAGCGGGTAGCGCAGCGACCAGGGCTGACCCATCCGGACCAGGGCGTCGTAGATCGACGAGTCGCCGTGCGGGTGGTAGTTACCCATGACGTCGCCCACGACGCGGGCGCACTTGACGTAGCCGCGGTCGGGACGGAAGCCGGCGTCGTACATCGCGTAGAGGATCTTGCGGTGCACCGGCTTGAGGCCGTCGCGCACGTCGGGCAGGGCGCGGCCGACGATGACGCTCATCGCGTAGTCGAGGTACGAGCGCTGCATCTCGACCTCGAGGCCGACCGGCTCTACGCGCTGGCTCACTCCGCCGCCGGCCGGCTCGTCCTGCGGTTCCTCGGCGGGGATCTCGGGAGTATCCGTCACAGTTAACCCTTACTGACGTTCGAACCCGACAAACAGCATCGAGCTACGCATTTCGCTGTGGATAACGCTGTGGAAAGCGGTGTATCGCTGTGCATAACCCGAGGTGAGCGGCGTCGAGTGACGCCGCTCACCGGGGATCAGATGTCCAGGAAGCGCACGTCCTTGGCGTTGCGCTGGATGAACGAGCGGCGGGCCTCCACGTCCTCACCCATCAGGACGCTGAACAGCTCGTCCGCGGTCGCGGCGTCGTCGAGGGTCACCTGACGCAGCGTGCGCGTCGCCGGATCCATCGTCGTGTCCCACAGCTCATGGAAGTTCATCTCGCCGAGACCCTTGAACCGCTGGATGTCGTCGGGCTTCGCGTTCGGCTTCTTCTGCTGGCGCAGCTCGACCAGTCCGTCCCGCTCACGGTCGGAGTAGGCGTACTGGGCGTCGTCGCCGCGCTTGTTCCACTTGATCTTGTAGAGCGGCGGGGCGGCCAGGTAGACGTGACCCAGCTCCACCAGCGGCCGCATGAAGCGGAACAGCAGGGTGAGCAGCAGCGTCTGGATGTGCTGGCCGTCGACGTCGGCGTCCGCCATCAGCACCACCTTGTGGTAGCGCAGCTTGGCGACGTCGAAGTCCTCGTGGATGCCGGTGCCCAGCGCCGTGATCAGCGACTGGACCTCGTTGTTCTTCAGCACCCGGTCGATCCGGGCCTTCTCTACGTTCAGGATCTTGCCGCGGATCGGCAGGATCGCCTGGATCTGGCTGTCCCGGCCCTGCTTGGCCGAGCCGCCGGCCGAGTCACCCTCGACGATGAACAGCTCGGAAACCCGCGGGTCGGTCGACTGGCAGTCGGCCAGCTTGCCCGGCATCGAGCCGGACTCCAGCAGCGACTTGCGCCGGGCCAGCTTGCGGGCCTGCTGCGCGGCGATGCGCGCCCGGGCCGCCTGCGAGGCCTTCGTGATGATCTGCTTCGCGTCGGCGGGGTTGCGGTCGAACCAGTCCGCGATCTGCTCGTTGGCGATCTTCTGGACGAAGCCCTTCATGTCCGTGTTGCCGAGCTTCGTCTTCGTCTGGCCCTCGAACTGCGGGTTGGCCAGCTTCACCGAGATGATCGCGGCCAGGCCCTCACGGATGTCCTCGCCGGAGAGCTTCTCGTCGCTCTTGAGGAACTTCTTCTCGGCGCCGTAGCGGTTGACGATGCTCGTCAGCGCGGCCCGGAAGCCCTCCTCGTGCGTGCCACCCTCGTGGGTGTTGATCGTGTTGGCGAAGGTGTAGACCGACTCGCCGTAGGACTCGTTCCACTGCATGGCGACCTCGATGGCCATGCCCTGGTCGTTGGCCTCGGCCTCGAACTCGATCACCGACTTGTGGATCGGCGTCTTGGTGTTGTTGAGGTGGCGCACGAAGTCGGCGATGCCGTTCTCGTACATGAAGGTGACCTCGCGGGCCTTGCCCTCGTCGTCCAGGTGCTCCGGGCGCCGGTCGACCAGGTTGATCGTCAGCGCCTTGTTGAGGAAGGCGTACTCCTGGATCCGGCGGTAGATCGTCTGCCAGTCGAACTCGATGGTCTCGAAGATCGTCGGGTCGGGCCAGAACTGCACCTTCGAGCCGGTAGTCGAGGTGGCCTCGCCCTTCTCGAGCGTGCCGGGCTTCGACGCGGTGTAGTGCTGCCGGTAGACGTTGCCCGACTTGTGGATCTCCACGAACATCCTGGTGGACAGCGCGTTGACGACCGAGACGCCGACACCGTGCAGACCGCCGGAGACCGCGTACGCCTTGCCGTCGAACTTGCCGCCCGCGTGCAGGACGGTCAGCGCGACCTCGACGCCCGGCTTCTTCAGCTTGGGGTGCAGGTCGACCGGGAAACCGCGGCCGTTGTCGGTGACGGAGACGCCGCCGTCCGGCAGCAGGACGACGTCGATGGTGTCGCAGTGGCCGGCGAGCGCCTCGTCGACGGCGTTGTCCACGACCTCCCAGACCAGGTGGTGCAGGCCCCGCTCGCCCGTGGAACCGATGTACATACCCGGACGCTTGCGGACCGCCTCGAGGCCTTCGAGCACGGTGATGGACTCGGCACCGTATTCCTGCTTCTTCTCTGCCACCCTCGGCCACTTTCTCGCACCGGACCCGCGAAACGGGCCGGACACGGGGTTGGCGGGCAGTCGGCAGCGGACGGCGGGCAGGGCAAACCACAGGCGACGAGCCGCGGAGATCAGGCGGACCACCGGTGGAACCGAGCGCGCCGGTCGCCGCGGTCAGCCCGCGGATCGTGATCGGCTGGAAAAATCGCGTAGCGTGACGGTGTACCGCCACGGAATGGACTTTCCCGGTCGCTGTCGATTCTACTCCGTCCGGGCGAGTTGTAGAGGGTCCGGCACCCTCTTCCGGGTACCTCAGATAGCCGTAGCGCGATTTAGGGGCGCTCCCGCGAGTCCCCCTACACGGATTGCGGCCCCCTCGCAACGGCGAACCGTTCGGCGCCCGGACCCCGGCGCGGGCCCGCGAACAGGCGGGCCACGCGCTGCGACACTGCCTCACCGCGGCAGGCGGCGGTGTCGTAACCTCGCCCGCGCGGGCCGGAACACGGCCATGAGGGCCCGCAGCCGGCAGGTCGAGGAGAGGTGGGCCCCCATGGCGCTGGACAAGGGGCTGGACAACGTCGCCGTGCACTGGCCACGGACGAACCGGTTTTACGACCCGGTGGCACCCGCCGAGTTCGTCGACTTCGGCGCCGTCGCCGACGCGCCGGACATCGCCGCGCCCACCGGCGCGCTCGCGCTGCACATCGCCAAGACCGGCACGGTACGGGCGACCGCGTACACCGAACTGGTGGATCTGCTGCTGGGGCTGGAGGGTGTCCTCTACGCCACCGACGCGGCGGCGGAGGACGAGGACCCGGTCATCGACCCGGACGGCTGCGCGTGGATCGCCGGCGGGCTGGAACGATTCGTCGAGGGCCACCAGGAGCACGGCGACCTGGTCACCTTCGACACCGTCGCGAGCGTCATGCGGGCCGCCGTAGCGGGTGGGCGCCTGGCCGAGCAGCAGCTGCGGTGGCTGGACCATCGGCTCGCGGCGCTGCGCGACGACGCCGGCAACGCCCCGCACTGGAGCTTCGCCCGTACCGAATTGGCGGTTTTGTCGGGCTTCTACCGGCGCTGCGCCGAGCGCGGCTTCGCGGTCTTCGCCGACTACTGACCTCCGGCAGCGTCCATCGCACCCGACCGTCGGACGGGTGCGATGGGGCCGGCCGGGCGCGCGGCCGGCGTCCTCAGCCGTACGTGTCGCGCGGGCCGCGGCCCTGCACCCGGCGCGGGCCCTTGTTCCACGAGGGCGCCGCCGGGCCGTGGATGTTGAGCTTGGTCACCACGTTGTGGCCGACCTCGGCGGCGATCCGCTTGAGCAGGTTTCCGGCGAGCAGCCGCAGCTGGGTGGCCCAGGCCGTCGACTCCGCCTCCACGGTCAGCACGCCGGCGTCGAGCTTCACCGGGCGGCTGTGCTGGGCGATGTCCGACCCGACGACCTTCTCCCAGGCGCCGAAGACCGTCGCCTCGGCGGCCGGCTTCTGCCAGCCGCGCTGCTTCATGATCCGCTCGAGCACCGCGCCGAACAGCTGTGGGTCGCGGGGATCCGGTCCCGGACCGGAGTAGCCGCGCAGGCGCCGGCCGGTCTCCTCGCCGGTCCCCGTGCGGCGGCGCGGCGCCTGCTGTGCGGCGCGGCGCTTGGCGAGGGCGGCGTCCAGCACGGCACGGGCCAGCTCCGGACCGGGCGTACCGGCGATCTCAGCGCCGGTCCCGGCCGGCTCCGGCCCGGCTCCCGCCGAGCCCGCAGCGGCGGCGCCTTCCTTGCCGGACCGGGACTCTTTGCCGGGCCGGGCTTCCTTCGCCGGCCGGGCCTGCTTGCCGGCTCGGGAGCGGGGCTCGGCGGCGCCCCTGGCGGTCGCCCGCGGCTTCTCCGCCGGTTGCTCAGCCACGGGTCACCGTCCCAGCTCCGACGTCGTAGCGGGCCCCGCTCAGGGCCGCGGGCACATCCTCAGGCACCGCACAGGTGACGAGCAACTGCGTCGCGTCGGAGACCAGCGCCGCCAGCCGCTCCCGGCGGCCGGAGTCCAGCTCGGCGAAGACGTCGTCGAGCACCAGCACCGGCTCGATGCCGTCGGCCCGCAACAGGTCGTAGGCCGCCAGCCGCAGGGCCAGCGCGAACGACCAGGACTCGCCGTGGCTCGCGTACCCCTTCGCGGGCAACTCACCCAGCGTAAGCGAGAGATCGTCGCGATGCGGGCCGACCAGGGTGACGCCGCGTTCGATCTCGTTCTGGCGGCGCTCGGCCAGCGACGCCAGCAGCGCCTGCTCCAGCTGGGAGCGATCGGCACCCAGCGACTCGCCGAGCCGCGACGCGTACGCGATGGAGGCGGTCGACCGCCCCGCCGCAACCGCGTCGTAGGCCTTGGTCAGGTGCGGCCCGAGGGCCGCGACCAGGTCGAGCCGGCCGGCGAGCAGTTCGGCGCCGTGCTGCGCCAGGTGCTGATCCCAGACCGCGAGCGTCGAAAGATCCTGCCCCCTGGTACCCCCGACCTTGCGCGTCAGGTACGCCGTGCGCAGCAGCGCGTTGCGCTGCTTGACGACCCGGTCGTAGTCGGCGCGCACCCCGGCGAACCGCGGCAGCCGCGCGACGAGCAGGTCGTCGAGGTAGCGACGGCGCTCGCCCGGATCGCCGCGGACCAGCTCGAGGTCCTCCGGCGCGAACAACACCATCCGCAGCGCGCCAAGCACCTCGCGGGACCGGCGGACCGGTGACCTGTTCAGCCGGGCCCGGTTGGCCCGGCCCGGCACGATCTCCAGCTCGACCAGCAGCTCACGGCCATCGTGGACGATCTCGCAACGGATCACCGCCGAGCTCGCACCCGCCCGGACCAGCGGCGCGTCGGTGGCCACCCGGTGACTATCCAGAGTGGCCACGTAACCGAGGGCCTCGACGAGGTTGGTCTTGCCCATGCCGTTCTGGCCCACCAGCACCGCGGTGCCGGGATCGAAGTCGACCGCCACCCGCTCGTACGAACGGAAGTCGGTCAACTCGACCCGGCGTACGTACATCTCAGCCGACGACGGCGTGGCCACCGAACTGCTGGCGCAGCGCGGCCACCGCCTTCATGGCGGGAGAGTCGGTCTGCCGCGATTCGAAGCGAGCGAACAGCGAGGCCGCGATGACGTGCAGCGGAACGGCCAGCCGGACAGCCTCGTCGACCGTCCAGCGTCCCTCGCCGGTGTCCTCGGCGTAGCCCTTCAGCTTGCCCAGCTCGGGGTCGCCGTCCAGGGCACGGTCGAGCAGGTCCAGCAGCCAGGACTTGACGACGCTGCCCTCCCGCCAGCTCTTGATCGCGCCGGGCACGTTGTCCACGTACTCCGACGCCTCCAGCAGCTCCCAGCCCTCGGCCAGGGCCTGCATCATGCCGTACTCGATGCCGTTGTGGACCATCTTGGTGTAGTGGCCGGCGCCGACCGGGCCGGCGTGCACGAAGCCGTAGGGTCCGGCCGGCTTGAGCGCCTCGAAGATCGGCATGCAGCGCTCGACGTGCTCTGCGGCGCCGCCGACCATCAGCGCGTAGCCGTTCTGGTTGCCCCAGATGCCGCCCGAAACGCCGCAGTCCATGTAGCCGATGCCCTTGGGCTCCAGCCGGGCGGCGCGCGGCTGGTCGTCGGTGAACTTGGAGTTGCCGCCGTCGATGACGATGTCTCCGGGCGAGAGCAGATCGGCGAGCTGGTCGATCGTGCCCTCGGTGATCTCGCCGGCCGGGACCATGGTCCAGATCACCCGCGGCGCCGCGAGCTTGCCGACCAGCTCGGCGAGGCTTGCCACGTCGGCGATGTCGGGGTTGCGGTCATAGCCGACGACCTCATGCCCGGCGGAACGAATCCGCTCGCGCATGTTGCCGCCCATCCGGCCGAGACCGATGAGGCCGAGCTGCATGGTGTCCCCCTAGGTGTTGGCTCTACCAGCCCAGTATCAGCGTGTTACGCGGATAGGCATGATCAGATAGCGGTATCCCGGCACGATTTCGCCGTCTTCCGCTGCGGGGGAGATCACAGCCGGCTTGAAGGCGTCGACGAACGAGAGCACAGCCGTCTGCGCGCCGAGATTCTGCAATCCGTCGATCAGGTACTGCGGGTTGAAGCCGATCGTGAGCGCCTCACCGGTGAAGGTCGCCTCCATGGCCTCGCTGGCCCGCGCCTCCTCGGTGCCGCCGGCCTCGACCACCAGGCCGTCCTCGCCGAAGCTGAGCAGCACGGGGGTGGTGCGCTCGGCGACCAGCGCGACCCGGCGGACGACCTCGACGAGCGCGGAGACGCTCACCCGGGCCTCGGCGTTGTGGCTCGCCGGGAACAGCGAGCGCACCGGCGGGTAGTTGGCGCCGTCGAGCAGGCGGCTCGTCGTCCGGCGGGTCCCGCCGGCGAACCCGATCATGCCCTCGCCGGCGTTGCCCTGTGCCAGCGCGAGGGTGACCTCGCCGCCCAGCGGGCCCATCGTCTTGGCGGTGTCGTTCAGCGTCTTCGCCGGGACCAGCGCGTTGAGGCTGATGTCCGGGTCGTCGGGGCTCCACTCGAGCTCGCGCATCGCGAGGCGGTAGCGGTCGGTGGCGAGCATCGCCATCGAGGTGCCGTTCAGCTCGATCCGGACGCCGGTCATCATCGGCAGCGTCTCGTCACGGCCCGCGGCGATGGCCACCTGCTGAACCGCGGCGGCGAACGTCTGCGCGTTGACCGTCCCGGCGCTGGACGGCATGTCCGGCAGGGTCGGGTAGTCCTCGACCGGCATCGTCGGCAGGGTGAAGCGCGCGCTGCCGCAGACCAGTTCCAGATGCGCACCGACGGCCGCGATGTCCACCGGCTTGTTCGGCAGTGCCTTGGTGATCTCGGCGAGCAGGCGACCGGAGACCAGGGCGGCGCCGTCGGCGTCGGCCTGCACCTCGACACTCACCTGACTCGAGACCTCGTAGTCGAAGCCCGACACGTGCAACCTGCCGTCGGTAACCCGCAGCATGACGCCGGCGAGCACCGGCACCGACGGGCGGCTCGGCAAACTCTTTGCCGTCCACGCCACGGCGTCGGCGAGTGCGTCTCGCTCCACCCGGAACTTCATGCCATGCCCTCCGCGTCAATCTTCCTCGACGAACCAACCTGGGATGTGCTGGTGGCGCCCACTGAACTCTATGGCGCGGGCCGGTGCTGTGTGCGGCCGACCCCGGTGCTGCGAAGTGAGCCAGGGGTGGTTCGAGGCCGCAAGCCGCTCATCCACACCTTCCCCAACGCTGATGATTGATTTTTGTTGTCTCAGAGAAATATCTAGTCGTAATCATCGGTCCTGTGCAAAGTGTGGAGAACTCTTGTTTGCGCAGGCCAGCAGGTTATCCACCGGTGATTCACAGGTGGAAAACCAGGGTACAAACTCGGGGCTGCGTCCACAGTCGTCGACGCGACGGCGGTTGTCCACCGTTGTCCACCGGCTATCCACCGGTTATCCACCGGGTTTGTGCCCAGCCCTGGGGATAACGCCGGAACGCTACCGGCTCGTCGTCCCCAGAACCTTCAACAGGAAATCCACACGCGTCCACAGCCTGTGGGTAGTCCGGTAACGGTGAGTGTCTGTCCACATCGATTTCCCCAGGGCTCATCCACATTTGTGGGGAACGGCGACCGGGGTTGTCCACCGCTGGGGATAACTACCTGTGAACGCCTGTGAACTTCTGTGGATAACGTTGGCACGCTTCGGTGTCGTCGCCACGTTGACACGAACGTGGTGGGGATAAACCGGCGACCGACCCTCCTGTAGGGACGGCAGCTAGCCCCCGATCGGTCCGCCGAGGGCTTCCTCGCCCAAGCAAGAACGCCGCCGCGGGCAGCGGCCTGGGCCTGCTCACAACGGCGTCGGCATCAAGGCCTTTAGGTTGCCCGCGGGTGGGCTCGGCACCGTTTACCTAGCTGCTTCACCGTGGGTAATGACATCGCCACCGGAAGTCATGTTTGCGACGATCGGGGGGGGGAGCAGCGACTTGCCACTGTGCCGATCGAGACCTCGGCAGAGCTGCCCCCTGCGACGGGGATTGTTCTGGCGCCGCCGTGATCCGTCGGTGGTAGCGGCTGAGACGAACGCGGTCATCTCCGTGGTGGCGGCTCTCACAGGGTCTGAAATGGATGTTGGTGAACTCGGGTGCGGAGCACGCCGCTTCTGAACACGTTCTGGGGGCAGCAGGCTCGGCGACCGCGTTCGGCTGCGTCGCGTTCCGGTCGACGTGCCTCGAACGCCCGTTGGCACAGCATCGACGGCCGCCACCCTCGCGGGCGTCGGCAATGCTCGCGTAGCTGGCAGCACCCGTGCGGACGCGCGGCGGCTTGAGGCGGCAGCGAGCTTGCGGCGTTGCCAGTGTTGCCACGGCCAACACCACCAGTCCTTATAGACGGCGCTGCGAGTGTTGTCGGGGCTGCCATCCTGCCCAGCGCGGCCCGCCATCCGCTGCCGTCGTCACGACTGCCGTCGTTGTTAGTCCGGTTCGTCGTGGCGGGCTGCTCGCCGTCACCCGCTGATGCGGGTCGTTGCAGTGGCCGCGAGGTGCTGCCACCACTGCTGCCGTCAGCTGCTGGCCACCGCGATTACCACACCTGCCAACCGCCGTTGGACGATGCCGTGCGCTGCCCGCTGCTCCGCTGCTCCGCTGCTCCGCTGCCCGGCTGCCCGGCTGCCCGGCTGCTCCGCTGCCCCGATGCTGGCTTGCGACCGCGGCCCGCAGTCGCCACTGCTGGTACTGACGGTCATGAGCGGCCTCACCCGGATGCCTTGGGCCAGCCGGCCCACCTGTACTCGATGGAGTGACGGCGTGACGCTCTGACCTGGCCCCTCCTGTGGGGCCGGTGCAAGGATCGACGGGGCTGTCAGTCGGAAAGCCCGTGATGGCCCGTTCGCTCGTGGAGTTGTTCGAGGCGATTCGTCGTGACCATCGGCGGGGTGGATCGATTCGTGCTGGAGCTCGACCGTGACTCGCGTTCGATTTCGCCGCGCCGTTGGGCTCACCGTCGCAGGGACGCTGCTGGTTTGCTGTGGGTGGGGCGAGCGCGCCGGCCTGCTTACGCCGCTCATCGGCTGCTCCGCTCGTGACGAGCAGCTGGCGGTGATCCTGGCCGATCTCCCGATCATGTCGGCGCATCCCCACGGTGCAACACCGACGGATCGATACTCCGGTTGCGATACGGACGACGGCTTCGCCTATGCCGGCCAGCGATACCAAACGGGGCTAGACCGCGAAAGCATCATGTCGTTCTACCGCACCGCTACTGCGGCCGACGGATGGCACACGGACGGCGAGAACCCGACCCCGGTCCCGACGGCGGGCCTGGTCGTGTCTGCATCCGCTGCTTGCTTCCACAGAGAGATCGACGGCACCACTGCCTATCTGAGCGTGAACTTCCCCAGCGACCTCAACATCCCCGGCGGGATCCAGGATCCCGATGACCTCTACGGCATTGATGTGTCCGGCTCCCATGACGGCGGCGCGTGGTGCTGACAACCGACCATGGGCAGACGCCGGGTTCGGGCTTGAGTGGCAGGTCAGCCCGGCGGCGTATCCCACAGGTCGGCCCGGACGCGACCTATTCGGCTGGGGCGTCCGGCGCCGTTCTTGCTTTTGGGTTGTTCTGTGCGCGTACAGGATAGTTAGGTGTTTTGTTTGATGCGGTTGGTCAGTTCCGCGATCTGGTTGTAGAGCGAGCGGCGTTCGGCCATGTGCTGGCGGATCTTGCGGTCCGCGTGCATGACCGTGGTGTGGTCGCGGCCGCCGAAGGCCTGGCCGATGCGGGGGAGCGACAGTTCCGTCAGTTCGCGGCAGAGGTACATCGCCACCTGCCGGGCGTTGACCAGGACGCGCGAGCGGGAGTGGCCGCGGAGGTCTTCCAGGCTGACGCCGAAGTAGTCGGCGGTCGAGACCATGATCTGGTCGGCGGTGATCTCGGGGCCGGCGCCGTCGGGCATGAAGTCCCGGAGCACCTCTTCCGCCAGCGAGAGCTGCACCGACGAGCGGGTGAGGCTGGCGAAGGCGGTGACGCGGATGAGGGCGCCCTCGAGTTCGCGGATCGAGTTCGAGACTCGGGAGGCGATGAACTCCAGGACGTCGTCCGGGGCGTACATGCGCTCCTGGGCGGCCTTCTTCTGCAGGATGGCGATGCGGGTCTCGAGGTCCGGGGGCTGGATGTCGGCGAGCAGGCCCCACTCGAACCTGGTGCGCATCCGGTCCTCGAGCGTGGCCAGCTGGCGCGGTGAGCGGTCGGAGCTGATCACGATCTGCTTGTTGGCGTTGTGCAGGGTGTTGAATGTGTGGAAGAACTCCTCCTGCGTGCGCTCGCGGTTCTCCAGGAACTGGATGTCGTCGATCAGCAGGATGTCGACGTCGCGGTAGCGGCGCTGGAAGGCCTGCGTCTTGTCGTCGCGCAGGGAGTTGATGAAGTCGTTGGTGAATTCCTCGGTGGAGACGTAGCGGACCGAGCGGGCGTGACCCAGGGTCGTCGCGTAGTGACCGATTGCGTGCAGCAGGTGTGTCTTGCCCAGTCCCGAGCTGCCGTAGATGAACAGCGGGTTGTAGGCCTTCGCCGGTGATTCGGCGACGGCGACCGACGCGGCGTGCGCGAAGCGGTTCGAGGAGCCGATGACGAACGTCTCGAACATGTACTTCGGGTTCAGGCGGTTGCCGTCGTTGCCGCCCGGCCGGCGGTCGCCCGACTGGCCGCGCATGTCCATCGGGGCCCGGCCCGGGCCGTTGTCGCCGCCGTGCCGCATCTGCACGGTGTCGTCGCGGCGGTCCTGGCCGAGCATCGCCGGCCGGTCGTCGGGGCGGCGCTGGTTGTCGCGGAGATGGGCCTGGTCGGTTGCCATCCGGCGGCCGCCCTGGTCGTTGGACGGGTCGGCGAAGTGTGACATCTGTCGCGGGGCCTCGCGGCGCTGCGGGTCCGGGTCGCGGGCAGGCTGCTGGGCCTTCTGGTCCGGTGGCTCCTGGCCCGCGGACTTCGCCGGCTCGGGCTGGCCCGCCGGCAGGGGCGCGGCGAACAGCGCGTCCTGGCCGTCGCGCGGGTCGCGGCCCGGCTGGACCGGCCGCGGGAACGGCGCCTGCGCCGAACCGGTCGGGCCGTCCGCCGACTCGTAGTTCTGCTCGTACTGCTCGTCGAACGTCTGCGGGTAGCTCTCGGGATGCCCGAACGACGGCGCCTGTGGATAGCGGTCCGGGTAGGCCGGCGGCTGCTGCTCCGCATAGTGCTGCTGCTGGTCGGCGTAGTGCGCGGGTGGCTGCGTCGCCGGCTCGGGCGGCGGCGTGCCGTAGACCGTGCCGGGGCGGCCCGTGCCGTCCTCCGGCGGGCGCACGGTCACGGCGACCTGGATCGGCCGGCCCAACCGGCGCGACAGCGCCTCGGTGATGGCCAGCCGCAGCCGGGACTCGATCACGTCGCGGGTGTAGGTGTCGGGCACGGACAACAGCGCGGTGTCCTCGACTATCGCGCGCAGACGGGTAAGCCGCAGGTACGCACGCTGCTGGGCGGACGCGATCTCGTCCGCCAGCTCGTCCGTCGCAGCGGTCCATACCCCGCCAAGGTCGACCGTATCGGCCACCGCCGCGCCACCCCCATCGCCATCGGTTCCCCGGTGGCCTTGTCCGGCTTCCGCCGTTCTTGCCTGTCGTCGCCCGTAGGGGCGACGGACCGGCTTCCCCAACCCAGCACATTCAACCTGCTGAACGTGTGCGGCGGCGCCGGCTATCCACAGGTTATCCACAACCTGTGCATTTGTTGGCGGTCGCTCCCCGGCCGGATGGTCGGCAGACTTCCCGGAGCCTGTGCTGGCGCGGGAAAATCAGGCTCACCGTGCCGAACGATTTACCGCCTCGTCCGGTTTTGGCCAGCTCGACGCGGTATGCGAACAGCGCTGAAGACCAGCAAACGGGCACGCTAACAGCGCGGCGGCTCTTGCATCAACCGCCGGTACCCACCCCGGGTCAGACCTGGCACGAAAAGATTCACTCCGTACGCAGAATCACCGCCTCCCGTGACGCAGCGCAGCCGGGGCGGGATCTGTCGGCGTGCCAACCCGGGGATGGTCGACCACCCTAGTGGCGCTGCGTAGGGTCGGGCGGTTGCTCCGCCGCACTCTGCTAAAGTGGGCGTCTTGCAGCTTTGATGCCCCCTGGACGCCCGCGGGTCGTCCGACGAAGACGGAGTTCTGACGTGAGCAAGCGCACCTACCAGCCGAACAACCGCCGGCGCGCGAAGACCCACGGTTTCCGGCTGCGCATGCGCACCCGTGCCGGTCGCGCCATCCTCGCTACCCGTCGCGCCAAGGGCCGCGACAAGCTGTCGGCCTGAGCCGAAGCTAGTCGGGCCGGATGCCCAGGTAGTCGTGCTGGCCGCGGCGCAACGACTGCGGCGTAGCACCGACTTCGCCGCAGCGGTTCGCGGTGGTCGCCGGGCAGGTCGCGGCACGGTGGTCGTCCATCTACTTATCGATGAGCCGGCGCAAGCCTCAACGGCGCGCGCCGGCTTCGTCGTGTCCAAGGCCGTGGGCAACGCCGTCGTGCGCAACAAGGTCCGGCGGCGGCTGCGCCACCTGGTCCGCACCCGCCTGGCCGACCTGCCCGACGGTGGCCTCCTGGTGGTCCGCGCGCTGCCCGCCTCGGCCTCCGCGTCCTTCGAGACGCTCGGCACTGATCTGGACGCCGCGCTCGTCGCCGCCCGATCACCCCGGCGGCGACGATGACCACGCCACGCGGTCCGGTCGCCCGGGTGCTGACGTGGGGCATCGTCGCGTACCGTCGTTACCTGAGCCCGGCACTGCCGGCCCGCTGTCGGTTCTACCCCTCGTGCAGCGCGTACGCCCTGGAGGCGCTCGCGGTGCACGGCGCTCTCCGAGGGACCGCCCTGGCGATCTGGCGGCTGTTGCGCTGCCACCCCTTCCACCCTGGTGGGTTCGATCCGGTGCCCGACGCGATCCGTGACCGTCCTGCTGATGTGACTGGAGCATGAATTGAGTCTCGACTGGATCTACTACGCCATTTCGTGGATCCTCCTTCGTTGGCACGGCCTCTGGGAAGCCATCGGCATCCCGGAGACGCCCGTGCTGGGCACCAACTGGGCCTGGGTCCTGGCGATCGTCTTCCTGGTGGTGACGCTCCGGATCATCCTGTTCCCGGTCTTCGTCAAGCAGATCAAGTCCCAGCGGGCGATGCAGGCGCTGCAGCCCAAGGTGAAGCTGCTGCAGGAGAAGCACAAGGGCGACCGGGAGACGCTCCAGAAAGAAATGATGGAGCTGTACAAGGTCGAGAAGGCCAACCCGCTCATGGGCTGCCTCCCGATGTTCCTGCAGATCCCGGTCTTCCTCGGCCTGTTCCACGTCCTGCGCCGGCTCTCGCCGACCAACACCCAGAAGACCCTGTACGGCTGGACCGTCGAGCAGTTCGACAGCGCCACCCACGCCTCGCTGTTCACCGCGCCGCTGGCGTCGAAGTTCCGGTCGACCACCGAGGAGCTCGCACTGCTCGGTGCGAACGGCACCGCGGTCAAGATCGTCGCCGGCATCCTGGTGCTGATCATGATGGCGACGACCTACCTCACCAGCCGCCAGATGATCCTCAAGACCGGCTGGGCCGAGGACCCGCAGCAGAAGATGATCCAGCGCCTGATGCTGTACGGCATCCCGGTCTCGCTCCTCATCTCCGGCTCGCTCTTCCCCATCGGCGTGGTCATCTACTGGGTGACGAACAACCTCTTCAGCCTGGCCCAGCAGCAGTGGGTGCTGCGCAAGTTCCCCCCGCCGCAGATGGCCAAGAAGGCCGCCTCGACGTCCGGCCAGTCCGGCTCGACGTCGGCCAGGTCCGCCGGCAAGGGCCCGCAGAACCCGGTCCAGAGCGGCCGCACCGGCGGCCTGTTCGGCCGCAAGCGTGCCGCCGAGCCGGAGCCGAACAGCCCCGTCGTGGACACCAAGGCGCTGGCGCCCAAGCCCGGCGCCAAGCCGGTGAACCCGAAGAAGGGTGCCAGACCCGCCAACAAGCCGCAGGGTTGACGCTGTCGCGGCCCGAGCCTGGCCCGGGCCGCGCGCACCCCTGACGGCCTGGCGACAACGACCTCCCCGCGCCGGTCTGCCCCTGGGGCGCCGACGCGGGAAACAGCGGACCGAGCAGGTCCGGCCCGAGTGAGTACGGAGATGAGACCGTGACCGACACCAGCACTCCCAGCGCAGAGCAGTCCTCCGAGGAGACCGCTTCCGCCACCGCCGCGGAGTCCGCCGGTACCGAGGAGACCAAGAAGTCGGAGTCCGCGACGACCGATTCCGACCTGTTCCGGCAGAGCGAGGTCGCCGCCGACTACGTGGAGGGCCTGCTCGACATCCTCGACTACGACGGCGACATCGACGAGCTCGTGTCGGCGGGCCGCCCGATGGTCGAGGTCGTCGGCGGCCGGCTGCAGCCGCTCGTCGGCCAGCGCGGCGCGACGCTGGAGGCGCTGCAGGAGCTGACCCGTCTTGCGATCTTCCGGGCGACGGGTTCGCCGAGCCGGCTGCTGCTGGACATCGGCGGCTACCGGGCGACCCGCCGCAAGGAGCTGACCGCGGTCGCGCGCAACGCGGTCGAGAAGGTCAAGGAGCACGGGGACGCCATTCGCCTGGAGCCGATGTCGGCGTTCGAGCGCAAGTGCGTGCACGACGTGGTCAACGCGATCCCGGGCGTGCAGAGCGAGTCCGAGGGCGTTGAGCCGAGTCGGCGCATCGTGGTTCGGCCGGCTGACTGAGCTATGACCAACCCACGCTCCGGCGCGGGTGACAACGGCCCGGGTGAAGTCGTGCCCGGGCCGTCGTCGTCTCCGCAGCCTTCCTCAGCTTCCAATTCCTTGCCCGTTTCCGCCGGCGAGTCCGGTCCGCCGACCGAGTATCTGGCGGCGGCCGTGCGGGTCTTCGGTGATCGGTTTCCTCTTGCCGTGCGATATGCGGAGTTGCTGGTCACCGACGGCGTGGTGCGCGGCCTGATCGGTCCGCGCGAGGCGCCCCGGGTGTGGGAACGCCACCTGATCAACTGTTCGGTTATGTCCGAGATGATCCCTATCGGCGCTTCGGTGATCGACGTGGGGTCTGGTGCCGGTTTGCCCGGTATCGTGCTTGCAGTGGCCCGACCTGATCTCACGATCACCCTGGTCGAGCCGCTGGCACGACGAACCGCTTTCCTGTCCGAGGCGGTGACCGCTCTCGGGCTCGACGCGACCGTAACGGTCGTCCGGGGCCGCGCGGAGGATCTCGTCGGTGGGCCCCCCGCCGCCGCCGATGTCGTCACCGCGCGCGCGGTCGCGCCGCTGGACCGGCTCGCCGGTTGGTGCCTGCCCCTCGCCGCCGTCGGCGGCCGGCTGCTGGCGCTCAAGGGCGCCTCCGCCGTGGAGGAGGTGGCGGAGCACCGCGAGGCCATCGCCCGGCTGGGTGGTGCCGAACCGGTTGTCCGGCTCTGCGGGGAGGGACTGATCGATCCGCCGACCACCGTGGTCGAGATCGTTCGGGAACGCGCCGTCGTGGCACCAAGGCCGAGGACGTCCAAGAGGGCGGCCGACCCGGGCCGCTCCTCCGGTACTGCCGGCGGCCGCGGTTCCGGGAAGAGGAGATCGCGGAGGGGATAGATGGCCAGGCGGGGCGTGCGGAAGCGAACGGGGAAACTCCCACGACCCACTCGAGGCTCAGGGAGGGGCGACCTCCCGGCGGACTGGAGCAGTCCCGTCCAGGAGCAGTCACCACCGGAATCGGATGCCACCGCCTCCCCGCCTCGTCTGCCGCGCCCGTCACCCCCGCCCGCCGCGGACCGGGCCCGGTCCGCGGCTGACTCCGCGCCCGCGGGCCGGGTAGACCTGACTCGAGGGGCGTCCGGTCATCCGTCCGGCGCGCGGGACAACGGCCGTTCGCGATTGACGCCGGATCGGAAGACCCGGAGGTCCGCCACCGCCGCGGTTGACGACAACGGCGAGTCTTCTTCCCACCCCGCCCCCGTGGCGGGTCGCCCTCCCGGCGCCCCTCCGGGACCGGGAATGACTCAGGATCCGGCCGATTCGGCCCCGATCTCCGGCGTCGCCGCCGGGCCCGGCGAGGGCTGGCCCAACGGCAAACCTCGGGGGTACGCCGGCAGCTTGCGGTACGTGTCCGGATTCATGGTCTTCGAGACGTCCGAGGGGCTGTTGACATCGACTCATCAGGCGGACAATCGTGGCGACGTTCGCCCGGCGGCCGTAGGCTGGCCGCGCGTCGATAGTGTGGACCGGACGGTGGGAGAGCCAGGTGCCCCACCGCTTCCTGCCGGACCGCACGTTCGCGGTGCCGACCCAATCCAAGCAGGCAGGGAAAAGACGGTGCATGACTATGGCAGGGGCCCCGACGGCGCCCCAGGCTGGGACCGTGTTTCACGTGAAACCGATCCACACGCCGACTCCGAGCGAAGCGCGAGCTTGAGTGTGAGCTTCGACAGTGGGGAGCAGAGTGTGCCTCAACCACGGACAGCGAGCGGTGGCCAGGTCTACGGCACCGCGATGAGCGAGTCCAACGCCGCCATGTCGGAGCCCCGTCGATCCGCCCCGGCACCCCGCTCCGGGCCGTCGGATCCCGGTTCCGTCGTCACCTCATCGCCCGCGGCCCGGCTCTCGGAGTCTCCGGCGGGTCAGCCGGTCGCCGTGGTGGCACCCTCCTCCGGTGACGGCGGGTCGGCAAGCGAGCCTGTTTCACGTGAAACGCCGAATGGGGATGAGGGCGATCCGCCCCTCGCCATGGAAGCGTTGCGTGCTGTGCAGATCCTTAACCCGAGCGGCGAGATTGTCATGCCGCGTCCTGATCATCCGCGGGTGTTCTGCGTCGCGAACCAGAAGGGCGGCGTCGGCAAGACCACCACGACGGTGAACCTCGCGGTGGCGTTGGCGCTGCACGGTAATCGTGTGCTCGTGGTCGACCTCGACCCGCAGGGCAACGCGTCTACCGGCCTGAACGTGCCGCACCACGCGGGTGTGCCCGATGTCTATGACTGCCTCATCGACAACGTGCCGCTTGCCGACGTGGCGCAGCCGGTCGAGGGCATTCCGAACCTGTTCTGCGTACCGGCCACGATCGACCTGGCCGGCGCCGAGATCGAGCTCGTCTCGGTGGTCGCCCGTGAGTCGCGGCTGCAGCGCGCGATCTCGGCGCACCCCGAGAAGTTCGACTACGTCTTCATCGACTGCCCGCCCTCGCTCGGCCTGCTGACGGTCAACGCACTCTGTGCGGCCCAGGAGGTCCTCATCCCCATCCAGTGCGAGTACTACGCGCTCGAGGGTCTGAACCAACTGATCAACAACATCAACCTGGTACGGCAACATCTCAACCCGACGTTGGACGTCTCCACGATCCTGCTCACCATGTACGACCGCCGCACGCGCTTGGCGGACGCCGTCGAGCAGGACGTCCGGAACCACTTCGGCTCGAAGGTCCTCGAGGCTGTGATTCCGCGGAACGTTCGTGTGTCGGAGGCTCCGAGCTACGGCCAGTCCGTGATGACCTACGATCCGGGTTCGCGAGGCGCCACGAGCTACTTCGAGGCGGCTCTGGAGATCGCGATGCGCGGGGTCAACACGGGAGGCGCGGCATGAAGAACCGTCCACGGGGCGGCCTCGGCCGCGGCCTGGGTGCACTGATCCCCACCGCGCCCCCGGCCGGTGCGGGAGTTGCGACGTCGGAGGAACCCCCGCCGTCAGCGCCCCCGGCTCTGCCTCCGTCGACTCCCTCCGAGCCGGCACCCGCGTCCACCCAGTTCATTGCGCCCGCCGAAACGCCGCCGCCCCCCGCCGCCCCCGTGGACAACGGTGACGGCGGTGACAGCGGCCTGGCCCCCGTGCCGGGAGCGCGGTTCGCCGAGCTTCCCGTCGCCTCGATCGAGCCGAACGCGAAGCAGCCGCGAACCGAGTTCGACGAGGACGCGCTGGAGGAGCTGAAGACCTCCATCCAGGAGGTCGGCTTCCTGCAGCCGATCGTCGTACGCGATGTCGGCGGCGGCCGGTACGAGCTGGTCATGGGTGAGCGCCGCTGGCGGGCGGCACAGGCGGTCGGCAAGGAGACGATCCCCGCGATCATCCGGGACACCCGCGACGACGCGATGCTCCGCGACGCGCTGCTGGAGAACATCCACCGCGCGAACCTGAACCCGCTCGAAGAGGCGGCGGCCTACCAGCAGCTGCTCGAGGAGTTCGGCGCGACGCACGAGGAGTTGGCGCGTCGGATAGGGCGTAGCCGGCCGCAGATCTCGAACACCATAAGGCTGTTGAACCTGCCGGCACAGGTACAGCGCCGGGTTGCGGCGGGAATCCTGTCGGCTGGGCATGCGCGTGCGTTGCTGGGACTCGAGGACGGCCAGGCCCAGGAGGACTTGGCGGGGCGGATCGTGGCCGAAGGGCTCTCGGTCCGAACGACCGAGGAACTGGTGTCGCTGGCGCTCGCCGACGGTCCGGTGAAGAAGGCCGCACCGACACGGCGACCCAAGGTGCATGCGCCGGCGCTGAACGATCTGGCCGACCGGTTGTCGGATCGCTTCGACACCCGGGTCAAGGTCGACATCGGCCGGAACAAGGGCAGGATCACGATCGAGTTCGCGACGGTCGACGACCTGGAGCGGATCGTGGGCATGATCGGCGTGGAAGAGGAAGGCTCCGACTCGACCGAGGAGTGATCGGTCGGCGGAAAACCCGGGGGCGACCGGTTACGAAGCTCCGGAATGCAAGGCACGTGATTCGGCGGATCACGTGCCTTCTTCATGTCCGAATTTGATCCTCATTTTCGGGGTGTTCGGGGGTGGGTCGTGGGCGTGAAACATGAGCTCAGGGCACCTTTGGATGATCATGAGTTCTGTCAGAGCCATTCTCCTGAGGTTTCTGGATCTTCCCGATCGTTGGGGGGCTTGAACCTGACGCCCTAAATATCCGTATTCGGATGATCGGGTGGCGAGGGGCCTTCAGTTGCCGTCAAAACGCGAGCTGTGGTCGCAATGTGAAGTAGTTATGGCTCGATGAACGTATGCGGTGACGTAGCTATGTAGCTGCTTCATTTTGGGCTGATGGCATGGCTGAGGCGAGGTGCTTCGGAGGCTGCGATCTTCGGTGCGGCTGTCGTGTTCGTTGTCGGAATGTGGGATGCCGCGAGGGCGGTCGACCTTTGTCGGCTGCGTTGGCTGACCGAGCGGATCGGGCTCTTTGACGGCGGCTCGCGCGTTGGCGATGGGCGCGGGGGTTAGGGGGAGGCCGGGCGGCGGTCTTCGTGTGGAGCGCGTTCCGCCGATCGTCCCGTGCGGTGCTGCGGGAACGGTGGCGCTGGAATTCCCGGGGGCCTTGCACATGCTGAGCTCTTGGGGTGCTTACCGGGTCCACTGCACGCATCTGACGGGTCGTTGATGCCGGTTTTGGTGATTGCGTCGGTGGGGGTGGCGTGGGGCGCGTTTGGTATGTCGCTGGAGCACTGTCACGGCCGAGCGCGGGCCGGGGAAGAACGTTTTGGTTGCGGGGCCGGCTCGCTTGGGATCTCGACCGAGGGAGGTGAGTAGGTGGTGCGGCGCCTCCACGATCCGGGCTCTCGGCGGTCAAGGCTCGCGCTTGTGCGGGTAGGCCATGAGGGGATGTTCCCCCGGCGTAGTGACGACGGGGTTCTTGGCTCGCGCATCGCCAACGCGACGACCAATCCATTCCGCCTTCGACCGGCGCCTCGCCAGAATCCTGACGACGGTCAACTCCGGAAGGCCTGACTGATGCGGGGAGTTGGGTGGTGAGGCAGCGTATGCGGCCCGGAGGGTGGCGGCTCGCGGCGTGCCCGAGCCCGGGTGTGGGGGCCCGGGGTTCCCGTGCGCGGGGTGTGGAGGTCCGGATGTCCCGTGCGACGAGTGTGGAGACCTGGGGTGTGGCCGAGCCCGGGTGCGGAGGCCAGAGGTGTGGCCGAGCTGGGGTTGTGGAGACCCGAGGTGTGGCCGGCCCCCGGTGTGGCCGGCCCCCGGTCTGGCCGGCACCGGCTTTGTGGGCCTAGGTGTGGGGTCGGGTGCGGCCCTGGTCTGGCGGCGGGACTGGGTGTGGTGGCCGTGGATTATGCGGGTCGGGCGTGGCCGCGTCGGCCACCCGCTGATCGGCAGTCGAGGTCGGCTGAGAAGTGAGGGGTCCTGTCACGCCGAGCCGGGCCTGCCCGGTAGGTCGCGGTTGCTGCGGCACCGGGGGTGTCGTGTTTGTGGACATGGGGTTTCTCCGTCGTCAGCAGGGCGAGTGTCGCGGCGCTCGTAGCGGCAGCGTCACGTGGATGTGGCAGCCCTGGGGTTTGCGGGTGGGGTCCGCGGTGGCGGGGTCGGCGACGGTGATGGTGCCGTGGTGCAGTTGGACCACCCAGCGGGCGATGGCCAGGCCGAGGCCGGTGCTGCCGCCGGTGCTGCCGCCGGTGGCGCGTTCGCCCCGGGTGAAGCGTTCGAAGATCCGGTCGCGGTCGGTGGCAGGGATGCCGTCGACCTCGTCGGCAACCAGCAGGGGGCGGTCGGTGGTCCGGAACGGCTTGGGGAGTGCGGTGTGAGGCCGATGACGGCAGGGGGTAGACCTCCGGTCGTCGGCTCTTCTCAGCCCGTCCGGTGTCAGTCGGTGGCTATGCTTCCGATTCTGGCGGGCGGAATGGATTGCCGATGATCCCCATGATCTTTGTGTGGCGATCGAATCAGCCAGCGGTCTGATTGCGCGGTGGTCTGGTCGCGCGGTGGTCTGGTTGCGCGGTGGTCTGGTTGCGCGGTGGGTCTGGTCGTGCGATGGGTCTGGGTGCGCGGTGGTCTCGTCGCCCAGCGGCCGATCAGGAGACCCAGCGGCCCGGCCAGGGTCGGCGCTGGGCTTGGCGGGTGGTCGAATGGGCCAGGGTCGTCAAGGCTGACGATGGGTGCTGGGATCTTGCGGTTCGGTGCCTAGTCTGGCCGGATGCGTTGAGCGTCGACCGAAGCGGCGTCGCGTCGAGGCCCATCAAGGCAGTGACAAGTGCTTGAGGGGACTATCGCCTCGACCCGACTCTTGTTTCACGTGAAACCGGGATCTGTGGACAGTGGTTCTGGTCTAGGTGAGGGCTACAGCGGCAGCTATTGAGCCGGGGTTCAGACCTCGAGAGGCGCCGGCTACAGGATGGGGATTACCCCAAAGCCCTGGAGTGGAGAGCGAGTGACGTTCCCTCTTTGAGCGCACGCCGGAGCGCGAGGCCGGTCGGTGATGCTTGAGTGTCGATAGTCCGAAGGTTCGCCTGGCCAAGTCTTGAACGGTCCGAGGTCGTGGTGCCCGGACGCACGAAACTCCGTCAACTGCGCGATCGGCGTTTCATGCGCGGGAGGTCTTTGGGATGTCGCGACACCGCACCAGCAGTCTCATCCGGCTCTCGGGCCCATGCGGTGAATGGCCGCGGAGGGCTGCGGCCGTTGGTGGTCCTGCCGCACTGGCAAACGGTATGGTCGGCCGGCTCCAGAAGTGCGAGTCATCTCGGTCCGGGTGCGGCATCGGGTTCGTGGTGTTGGAAGGATGCTTCTGCCACGAGACCCGCCAGCACGGGTTAGTCGCTGGAGGCTCAAGAACTTCCCTGTGCATCGCATCGCGGCGGCCTCGTGCCGGGCCCTCTGAGTTCTGGGCGAAGGTCATCTTGGCGATCGGGTCCCGCGCATGGGGTCACACCTCCCGAACCTCGTTGGTCGGACGCCGGTCCGGCGCAGTGTCGTGGGGAGGCGGCTGTGTTGCCGAGGGACGCCGCTGAGAGTGATGCGCATGTCCGCACCTTGGCGGGCACTTGGTTTCTTTCCCTGTTGGTTGTCATTCGGGCTAGCCCATCTGGCAATGCAATCGCGTCAGTCGGGAGCTGTTCGCTGACAGATGTAGCCCGACGAGCCCGTTCTCAGGGGAACCACGGCCCGACAGCGGCCGGGCGGGCAGAGCGGTCGGCCGGCCCAAATTCGCGATCGACTTGCCGGTGGAAGACAGTGCCATTCTCTCGTTATCCAACCTTCGTGGGTGTAGGCCGCCTCGTTCGGTGAGGGTCCGACCAGACACCGAATCGCGCCGCCTGGTCTCGGCCCGGAGGTACTGGGCCGCTTCGTTTCACGTGGAACAGTGATCGGCCGCGAGCGAGACGAAGGCGAGTTGAGTCTGTAGCCGCGATGGCTCAGCTGATGAATCTGGGTGGTGGCGTCGGTCAACCCGGACGCGAGCGGGATTCATGGGAACGGAGTTCTGGCTGGCTTGTGTTCCAGTGCTGTGGGGCAGGCAGCCAGCCCCGGGGCGTTCGGTGGTGGAGGCCGGCGGAATCGATCTCAGCCGGCGCACCTCGTCGCCGTATCGGCTCGGTCCCGTCACGGGTCACCCCTCTGGCTCAAGGACCAGTAGATCCGGGGAGAGTCCACAGGGCCGGTGTCGTTCGTCTTAGGCAGCCGATCGGACACCCAAGCCGACCGACGCGTGGCGTGCTACGGATCGGCGGATTGAGACTCACTGCGTCGGAGGTGTTTGGGGAATTGCCAGGGAACCTCGACGTCGTGCGGGCGGTTCCACGTGAAACGAAGCCCGCGTGCTGTTCGATAATCCTTCGGAGCCCGGAGCCCGGAGCCCGGAGCCCGGAGCCCGGAGCCCGGAGCCCGGAGCCCGGAGCCCGGAGCCCGGAGCCCGGAGCCCGGAGCCCGGAGCCCGGAG